>NZ_JBMPPH010000018.1:0-75172 GCF_049340285.1 Undibacterium sp. SXout20W
TTGGGTGAGATGTGTGTAGTTCATTATGCAATTTCGACTGGCCGGTCAAAAAGGCACAAATGCTATCGCATCTTGCCCTCATTAACCGGTACCGTTCATAAATTGCACTTCATCCTAGAATTCGCCAGTTATTTTTAAAAATTTTTTAAAAATAATAAAATTGCAATAAAACGTACTTCAACAACATTTTGCAATTGTTGTCTTTTCCTGATGGGGGGTTTGTTTATAGAATCCGTCTTAGTTAAAAGCGATCCAAAAATGATCAAATATTAATGATTGTTTAGAAACCACCATTTTTTTGGTTTGGCAATAGCTTGCTTTCTGTGGATGGAGTTTGTAAGACTGTAGTGCTATTTTATTGTGGTGATGTTCATGTCTTCAATCATCTGGCTAATGCGAGATCGCTCCTCTTCATCATTTGAAAATTCAACAATTTTATAATTTGATGAGAACTTACATGCATATGCGTTCTTAAATAAAAAGGTACACCACAATGAGGTCAGATAAGTCGATTTATCTTTACATGAGCGGCTTGATTGCACTGCTGGCACCTTTTTGCGTTATTGCGCAGCAGGTGGTTGTCAGTGACACGTTAACAGGCGCATCCTCGTCTGTGGCATGGCAAACTTTTGGCGACGCCTGTCTGACCGCTGGCGATGGATCAGCGAGCACAATTCCTGCTTGTACAGCAACAAATAAGTCTGGATATGCCCATGTGGGTGGCGCGAATGGCGTATTGCCCGACCCGATCGGACAAGGAGCATTGCGCCTGACGAATGGTGGGAATGACATACAACGAACCGGACAAATTGTTTCAACATCGCGATTTAATACTACCCAAGGTGTTCAAGTTACCTTTACCACCGTGACTTATGGCGGCAATGGATTGAATGGCACTGGTGCCGACGGCATGGCGTTTTTTCTTGTAGACGGGAGTTACCTTACTCCTCGCACCTCGGATATGGTGTTGGGTTCTGCTGGTGGTAGTCTTGGTTATAGTTGCGCAAATAACAGAACCGACAGCCACGGTACAAACGGTGGTTATCTTGCGGTGGCGATGGATGAATTTGGTAATTTCCCCAACCCGGGTGACAACGGTTCAGCGGGCCCCGGCTTTACCCCTGGTGCGGTCACTGTCAAAGGTGCTGGCAGTGTTTATTACCCAAGTTTATCTGCGTTATATCCAAATTATTATCCTTCAAATATCTCGCTCGCTAACATGCAGCAAGGTATTAGAAGCACTTGTTCATCAGGCTATTATCAACAGTGGAACGGATATTCATGGCAAAGCACGGGTATTCCAGCGCCCGATTATAAAATTCTAAAAAACCCGACGTTATTAAGTACAAAAATTTATAGTCAGGAGAATGTCGCCAAGCCGCTACGAAGTCTGGCAACGCCAATTACGTATGACTTGAAAATCACGTCACAAGGGATATTGTCGCTCAACTATAGTGTTAACGGCGGCCCAAGTTCGGCGCTCATTACCAACCAAAATATTCAGGTGTCGAATGGTGCAGTGCCATCGACATTGTTATTTGGTTTTACTGCTGGTACCGGTGGCGGCTCGAACGTGCATGAAATTACGTGTTTTAAAGCGGCGCCTATTAATAGCGCGGGCGATTCGGCAGGTTCTAATGCGCAGCAAGCAGCCAAAGTTCAGGTAGGGTCTCAAATTTATCTCGCTTATTACCACCCTCTTAATTCATGGGGACAGTTGCAGGCAATTAGTCTTCTGTCTGATAGCAAAGGCAATATCACGATAAATTCAACGCCGAATTGGGACGCCCATTGTGTACTGACTGGTTGTTCATCAGGTGCGACACCGGCGACGGCGCAAGGTCCCACTACCAGAACGATTCTTAGTTCGATTCCGACGTCGTCTGGGGCGACGGGTATTCCATTTCAATACGGTAGTCTCAGTGCAACGCAAGCAAATGCCATTGGCGGCGCGGGCTCTGGCACCGATACGGGGGCTAATCGGGTGAGTTTTATACGCGGGGATAGGACGAATGAAGTGAATGATTCGGGCGTGGGGCCTTATCGTATTCGCACCGGTGTCTTAGGCGATATTATGGCTTCCAGCCCGATATGGGTCGGTGCGCCGACAGTTCCGAATGTCATACCGACCACAGATGCGCTCTACAGCAAGGTATTGCCTGGGTATAGTTCTTATTCGAATTTTGCAACGAAGTACGCCGCCCGAACCAGTATTGTGTATGTCGGTGCGAATGATGGGATGCTACATGGATTCAGAGCTGGGAATCCGAATGATGGAAAAGAATTAATTGCTTATGTTCCAAATGCCGTCGTTAACAGTATCCATTCGTCAAATGTTACTCTGGACTATTCTTCGCCGAGTTACGCACACAACAGTTATATTGACGCAACACCCGGCACAGGTAGCCTTTATTACGCGAATGCGTGGCATACCTGGGTAGTGGGGGGATTAGGTGCCGGCGGTAATTCTAATGGCACCATAAACGATGTCGTTAGTACAGGGAACGGCGTGCTTTATGCCATTGACGTGACAGATCCGACAACATTTGCAGAAAGTAACGCCGCCAAATTAGTCATAGGTGAATGGAGTTCTTCTAATATTAGCTGTGTCAACGATGCGAATTGCAAGACAAAGTTAGGCAACATTTTTGGTACACCCGTTGTCAGAACGTTGCACGATGGTAATTTTGCTGTCATCTTTGGCAATGGCAGAAATAGTGCAAACGGTACCGCCGGTATTTTTGTGATGTCAGTTAATAGTGGTACAGGTGCTATTACATTTAACTACTTTGATACTAATTCCGGCAGCGCAAGCAATATGAATTGGATAGATTTTGTGACGCCGGCTGACCTTGATAGCGATGGTGTTGTTGATTACGTGTATGCGGGCGATGCGTACGGTCAGGTATGGCGTTTAGATTTAACGAGCAACGATCCTACCAAATGGGCGATGGGACCAAAACTCTTTACGACCCCGAGCGGACAGCCTATTACGACCAAAATTTTAGTCACTTCTTCTCAGCAGGCAAAAGGGAATAATCGCATTATTCTGAACTTCGGAACAGGTGTGCAGTATCCTCAAACCCTCTCCAGTGCGAGTACCTATGCATCTGGTACACAGGCCTTATATGGTATTTGGGATTGGAATATGTCTGCCTGGAATAAATTGGGCTCATCTCCTTTTGCCTCTTTAAGTAGTTCCCAAAGTTTTACCGCGAGCGATTTGCAAACTCAGACGATATCAAGCTACAGCGGCGGGACGGGCGGTGTTTCTGGTTACAGGACGGTCACGCAAAATCCAGTTTGCTGGTCGGGTTCTACCACTTGCAGTTCGTCAAACAATCAATTTGGATGGAAGATGTCATTGCCTGGTGCTGGAGAACAAATTATTTATAATCCAGTGATTCAAAACGGTGGTTTATTTGTTAATACAACAATTCCGGCTGTTAACCAGGTATTGAGTTGTTCTACCCAACCAGCATCTGGTTTTACGATGGCATTAGCGCCAGATACGGGCGGGGCGCCGGTAGCTTCCTATTTCTCGACCGCCGCACTGAACGCCGGTATCTCGCTTCCTTCTGGGGCAGTCATTGCAGGGTTGGGATTGAGTGGCACAGGAACGCCGACGTTTGTCACCTCAACGGGGACTAGCTCGAATAATTCGGGAAGCAGCGGAAGCACCGGTTCAATTAGTCAGCAGTCGATGGTGCAGCAAAACACGTCCGGTACTGGCAGCGCAACGACAATCGATCAAGCCGGGTCGTCCACTGGCAAACGAATGACCTGGGTGAAATTGCGCTGATTTTCCATAAGGTGGATTGAATAGCGGAAAGGCGTCGTGCATATGTTTGCATGACGCTCCGTTACGGGCTGGCAAATCATTGTCTAGTTTGTCAGCGGTTATATAAACTTGAAATCTTGTTACACATAATCATTCGTCTTGAAATTTGATTATGCTTGCCTATAGTAAATCTTGAACTGCCCGTTTTGGTGCGGCGGTTATCCATCGAAAAAGCGACTTCACACATGGTGCTGAAGTCATCAAAAAAAATATTATTTTGGCCTGCGGAAATACAAATGAAGTTCGTCTTAGTTTTTAAGCGCAAACTAAGCACAAACTCGTTTGAGTAAAGATGCCATCAGCGAGCACATAAATGCCGGGGAAAGTAGAGACTAGATTGCAACAAACGACATTATTGGTGCCATGGTTTCCTCTATGCCCAAGTAGCGCGAATGAGAAAAAATGAGCTCGCTTATTGAGTCGGAAGGGGTTACTTCTCAGCCGTCTGGGGTAGCTGTCGGCGTCGAAGCTCGTCACGTTCTTAAAATGGCGCTTGTTGACGATTGGTTCGTTGAACATGTATTGCCATTGGAGCCGGCGCTGATGCGTATGTTGCGTAATCATTGGCGCCAATCTGATGAATTAGAAGATTTCCGCCAAGATATTTATGTTCGGATTTACAATCATGCTTTGCAGCAAGGTTTGCCCGAAAATACCGCCGCATTTTTATTTGCAACGGCAAAGAATTTGATTATTGATCATGTCCGGCGTTCGCGTGTGGTGACGATGGAGTCGATGGCTGAGGTAGACGGTTTAGCTTTGGCGAGTGCGAATGAATTAACGCCGGAAAGAATTACCAGTGCTCGTGAAGAAATAAATTTATTACAAGCGGCTGTTGATGACCTTCCTCCCAGGTGTCGTGAGGTTGTGAAATTACGCAAAATTGAAGGCTGCTCTCAGCGCGTAATCGCAGAACACTTAGGTATCACAGAGAGTACGGTGGAGAAGCATTTAAAACATGGATTGTTCGTACTGGCACAAGTACTTTATGAGCAGGGAATAGAAGTGGTTCGGCGCTATGGTTTAACACGCCAGCGTAACGAGGAAAATGACGCATGAGAGAAGCAGAGCGTATCCAGTCTGAGGCCTCAACATGGATCATTCGCCGTGATGCAGGGTTGTGGTCTTCTCAGGATCAACAAAATTTAGATATTTGGCTGGCGTCCAGTGTCGCACATCGTGTTAGCTACTTGCGCTTGGATGCCGCCTGGAAGCGCGCGGATCAGTTGGAAGTTTTGCGCGAATCGGTGAAGCCCGCGAAACCTGCCCCATTCAAATCACCCTGGCGTCTAGAGCGCAGCTGGCGCAATCTGCCTATTGGATTGCTGACTTTGTGTCTGGTTGCGATGATCGGTTACCGTGGTTTGATGACGATGCAGCCTGCGGGCATTCTGGATGCACAATTCAATACCCAAGTTGGTGATCGCCAAGTGGTTAATTTAGCTGATGGCTCACATCTGACATTAAATACAAATACGCAGTTACGCACTAAATTTAACAATAATCAACGGCGGGTCTGGCTGGATCGCGGTGAAGTATTTTTTGATGTTGCGCATGATGCCAGTCGACCATTTATTATTATGGCGGGTGATCAACGTGTGAGGGTTCTGGGGACACGTTTTTCAGTGCGCCGGGATAAAGATGACGTCATCGTCTCGGTGAGCTCCGGTCGGGTTGAGGTGGTACCGAATGTGTCAAAACCTGATTCTGATCTGAATGCCGAAGTGGTCAGAGATAATGATGCGCTTGCCATTCATGGCGAAGAAGTTATTCGTTCGATCAAAACCCCTCAACAAATGAAGCAAGCTTTGGCGTGGCAACAAGGGCGTCTTATCGCCGATAATTTGCCATTGGGCACCATCGCTGCAGAGCTCAATCGCTACAATAACAAACAAATAAGTATTGATCCTGCGGTGGCTAATTTGCAAATTGCTTGTAATTTTGAATTGCGGAATGTCGATGCATTTACTGCTGTATTACGTGAAGGCTTGGGACTGAAAATTACAGTAAAAGGTAATCAAGTCAGTATTTCAAAATAATTTAACATTCGTTATAGATTTCTTTTGCAAAAAACGTGCGGATTCTTTAAAGCACTTCGTCTTAGTAGAAGTAGGAAAAATTAAATTTTTATTCTATTTCTGTAAAAAGAGAAAATGCCATGAAGAGACAAACCGTCGCAACAGCGTATCTTCCACGCTCGGCGCCAGCCTGCGCCATGTCGTTGCTAAGTGTGTATGCACTCCCTCTGGCAACTAAATTTCCTAAAGACAATTTTAAGTTTCTTCAGCGTGTTTAATCGCAGAACCGAGCCACGCAGTGATTCGTAATGCGGTTGTTATCGAAGGCATCTCCGCAAAAGACGTTAGCGGTAATTTGCTCGCCAACCAGGCGCGCAAGTTTCTGAAAGTAACTGACCTGCATGTGTGTTCAAACGTCTCACTTCAATCCGTCAGAGATCCGATACGTTCAGAATTTGCCTTAATGCAAAAAATTATTAAATATCGACAGCTTTTGTCGGGAATTTATCTCATCAGGAATATCAAACATGCCATCAGCAAATGCCACAGTGAACGCCACAGTGAACGCTGCAACTAAGCCAGCAACATTGCATGTTAATTTGGGGATTGCAGGTCAATTTAATGCCTTTGTTTTTTCGAATTTCACAAGTTACAGTAGCAACACTAAAGGTACCTTGGCCGTTGGTGGGAATGTAGATGTACAAAATTATTCGATTAATGACGTCTACGCATCTAATTCACGTGTTGCTGTGATCGTTGGCCGTGACGTCAATTTTGATGCGGGCAGTTTTATCGGTCAGATAGACTATTCTGGAAGTGCGAGCGTTACTCGCATTGATCTTAAGGATGTTTCACAGCATAGCCCGACCGCAGCGATTGATTTTTCGGCTGAAAAAAACGTTCTGGGTACACTCTCATCGCAACTTAGTGCAGCACCAGCCAACGGTAAAGCCGTGTTCTTATATGGTGGCGTGCAATTCATTGGTGATGGCACAAATAATCCTCAGGTCTTCGATGTCACGGCAGCGCAAATGGCCAATGTCACTTACGGCAGCTTTAGCAATTTATCACCTGGTCAGACCGTCATTGTCAATATTAGTGGCGATAGCGTTAGCTTTCTTGGCGGTTGGACTAATGGGATGACTATCTATAACGCGTTGTATAACTTAAGTAGTGCAACAAATATCACTATTGATACCAACGTTTATGGAAGCATCTTGGCACCCAATGCGACAGTGAATGGCGGCCAAGGTGTTATCAATGGCAACGTCATCGTTCATGCCTGGAATTCCGGGATTCAAATTAATTCCAATGACTATTTCCAGGCAGTGACGATTCCAGTGAATGGCATTACTGCGCCGACAGTCGTGATTACGACACACTCGGGTGTTGTGCAAAATGGTGGTGTCACCAATGATGTATCGCCAGTGATTAGCGGAACAGGTGTCATCGGTCATAGGGTGACTGTCAAGGATGGTACTACCGTGCTTGGCACGTCCGTGGTCGCCAACAATGGTACTTGGGCATTAACACTGAACACGCCTCTCATCAATGGCTTGCAGGCAATTTCGGTCACTCAAGCTGATAAAAACGGTAATGTTAGTCCGGCTATAAACTTCAGCTTTACTGTAGATACGATTGCTTATGGTGCACCAACAGTGGTGATCACTAACCCATCTCAACATGGTGTTTTGACTGCGGCGAGTATTGGCCCAAGCGGCATGCCAGGAGCAGGTCACATTAATCTGCTCATCAGCTTGCCAGGCAATGCCTCAGCAGGTGATATTTTGACGATGGTCGATCAGGCTGGCAATCAAGTGACTCAAGGATTGACGGCGGCTCATATTACTGTAGGGGTTGTCACGTTGTTAGGGAATTTTTTGGCGCCTGCCCCAGGCACGAACTTCAAAGTTGTCGCAACATTAACCGATTCAGCTGGGAATGTATCCCACCCAGGTTCGACCAGCGCATTGATTCAAAATGTGATCCCTGGCGCACCAAGTGTGACGGTGAGCACGCCTTCTGGCACTGTTGCTCATGGCAGTAGGACGAAGGTAACTACACCAACGGTTAGTGGTTCCGGCATCGCAGGTAATATCGTGGTCGTTAAAGACGGAAACACTGTACTTGGATCAATCTTCGTTGACATTAACGGCAATTGGAAGTTGCCTTTGATTAAGCCATTGGCGAATGGCATACAAGCGATTTCGGTAACGCAAACTGATGCCTACGGGAACACCAGCGTAGCAGCCATAACCAATTTCACGGTAGATACTGTGACGGAAAACGCACCAACAGTGGCCATCACAAACCTTAGTCAAAACGGTGTATTGACTACTGCACATATGGCACCAAACAATGCGATCAATCTGCAAAAGTGGCTGGACAAAATGCGTTATGCGCAAATAGTGACATCGGCAGCATTTCCGGTTCTGGCACCTTTGCGTCGAGTGGATTGAGTGGCCCGCCACCTCGTTTATTATTCAGGTACTGGCAACTAGCAGTCTATGGGTTGCCTGCCATTGTTAACGGCAGGACCGTCAGCAACCCAAGATAGAATGGTGCAACGTGAATGGCACCCGGCTAAGTTCAGGCTGGTCTCTGGTGTTGTCGGTTTTGGGATCAATCAACTGCTGAAGTAGCGCTATCACATAGCACTAACCTGGTCCATGTCGCATTCTCTTGTGAGTGAAGTACAGACCAGAGTTGATCAGCAACGTACCAGATATCTGTGCAAGTTATTACGTGAGGTCGGTTGGCAGCCCGAAGAAGCAGATACCTTGGGCAACTGGACGTATTGGGCATTCATTGGTTTTTCTAATCAGCCGGATCCGTCAATCGATGAAAAGCAGCTGCAACTCATTCTTGCCGTATTAAAGCCGCGTTGATTTTGCATTAATTCTGCATTTTTTTTGCTGCCTTGTTCAAGTGCCAAGCCTTTCATTGGCAGAGAATAAAATCAGTCAACAAAGGAAGCAGAAAAATAAAAATGACGCATCGCAAATTTTCAACCGTCCCTCTGCTTGGTAAATGCAAAGAAATCAAGTGGCTCGCTAGAATGGCGCATTGCTTATTCAAAATTCGGCAAAATTCGGCAAAATTCGGCCAAATTCGCCAATTTGATCTCTGTCCGCTTAAAATGACAAATCGACACGCGCCACGTGGTAACAATTTGTCACAGCTTAATCATGTGCCAAAGGATAGGGATAAAATCTAACTACAATGCGAATTTCTAGTCATTGATTGGCTTCTGGCATTACACACAGTAAAAAGTGCGTCCTTGCTCAACATTAATCTAAGGACGCAACGTTTGCTGCAATAAGAGTGAATTTCAACCTAGTAATAAAACTATATGAAATACTTAAAATTTGCGTGGACTTCTTCGCTGGTTTATTCGTTGGTTATTTGCTTGCTTTCGGCTTGCGGAGGAACTTTTGAAGGCACAATCGGCGGCGTTGTCACAGGCTTGTCAGGCGGTACCACAGTGACATTGCTTAATAATGGTACTGATTCATTGACGGTGAATGCGAATGGGAATTTCACTTTTGCAAAAAAAATCTCAGCCGGTGCCGCCTATAACGTTACCGTGACGAACCAACCTATCAATGAAACCTGTACCGTCAGCAATGGGTCGGGAAATATCAGTAATTTCAATAGTTCTAACGTTACCAATATCACCGTAAATTGCCTTGCAAATATCTCAAATAATAATTACGTCTATGGCAACGTGACTGGGCTTGCCAGCGGCAAGAGTGTGATCCTATCGAATAATGGTACGGATAGTTACACCAGCACTGGCGGTAGTTTTATATTTCCCAAGCCGCTCTCCACTGGTTCGAGTTACCTGGTCACTGTTTCTACACAACCTATAGGACAAACTTGTACGGTAAGCAATGGGTCTGGTTTGGTGGGTAGTGGCGTTATTGTGCAGATAACCTGTCAATAAATTTTTCTATTTGCGCTACTTTTGTAGAATTTGCGTAACCCGTTTTTTTAGCTCAGGTAAAACTTCTTCACCGAACCATGGGTTTTGCTTGAGCCAAATATTATTCCTGGGACTTGGATGTGCAAGTGGTAATAGGTGCGGCCAGTTTTTTTTCCAGTCCAAAACTTGCTCAGTGACATTCATTTTCTGATTTGTTGGTAAGTGCCACTCCATCGCATATTGACCGATAACCAAGGTCAATTCAATCAGCGGAAGCTGAGCAAGCAATTGGTCACGCCATTGTGGTGCACATTCTTTGCGCGGTGGTAAGTCACCCGATTTACCGGTACCTGGAAAACAAAATCCCATAGGAAGTATCGCGATTTTTTTTCATCGTAAAATTCTTCTTTACTGACGCCCATCCATTCACGCAACCGGTCGCCACTGGCATCATCAAAAGGAATTCCTGATTGTTGCACTTTATTACCAGGTGCCTGCCCCGCAATCAGAATGCGAGCTGTCGGATGGACTTGTACTATTGGTCGCGTTCTGTGTGGCAAATACTCCTGACATAAAGTACAAGAGCGCACTTCTGACAACAGTTTGTCGAGCTTTGTTTTGGCCATTGTCCTTGATTCCTATTTTTGAGCCTACACGGGTACTGAGAAAGTCAAAAAGGGTAGATGCAGTTTTCGCTGATCTACCCAATAACATACAATCAAATTACAGCTCAGATGGTTTTTTCTTCGCGATGATTTTCCAATTGTCATTAGCGTCAGCGATTCGTCCAGGTACGTTCTGTAACCAGATAGAACGAACTTTTGCATCCAGATTTAAATACAATTTTCCATCGACAATATCAAACTGTTCTGGGTCGGCGACAAATTTTTTGTTCACTGATACTCCGAAAGCGCAATAACCCCCGTATTGCGGCAGAAATTTTTCGGGATTGGCTTCAAAGTTCTTTTTATTGTCGTCTGTCGCAAATAAATAAGTGACACCATTGAATTCAGTTAAGTGGTTGCCATTGCCACGCTGTGGTTTTTCTTGAGTGAAGTACGTCGTCAAATCGTAACCGCCAGCCCCGACAACATTGTTTGTGATGCTGTTAGCATAACTTGGTGCTGCGACCAATACGGTCAACATAGCAGAAATGGCAAATAGGAAGCGTTTCAATATATTCATGATTAATCTCCAATAACTTCGGCTAGTGGTGGTTTTAAGAATTTAATTCCAAAGCAACAACCGGAAAATCAATCACGGTTCTGGCAACGTTATTGGTGTAATTGGTGAAGGTCGTTGCAACGACATTCGCGATAATCTCTAGCAAGTCTGCTTCACTTAGACCGTTTGCTTTGAATTGATCGAGTACTTCAGGTGCGACGTGACCACGTTGTTCTACCAATGCCTTGGTGAAGCTGGCGATTGCCGATGCGCGGTCATTTCCTGCCTTTGCTGAACGCGCGTTAATCAACTGCTCGGCATTGAGGCCAGCATTTTTTCCGAGCAAGCTGTGTGCACTAACGCAATATTGGCAGCTGTTGGCTTGCGACGTGGCCAATGCGATGATTTCACGTTCGCTAGCGGATAAAGCACTAGTACCAATGGTTTGATTCAAACCCAGGAGGCTATTGAGCGCGGTTGGCGATTTTGCTAGCGTGGAGAACAAATTTGGGATCATGCCAATTTGTGCCTTCACAGCATTGAGCGTAGCGGCGGTAGTTGGATCAGCTTGTTCAATTGATAAAGAGTTGATGTATGTCATGGTAATTTCCTTTTTTGGTTTGATCTCTCGGCTTGAGCGACAGGACACAGAATAGGCTATACTGAAATACGTTTGTTAAACAAAAGTATTAAATTACATGCGAATCGTCCAAATATGATGAAAGATCCTCTCACACCCTTGCTGGCTCACTTTAAAGCGCAGGCGCAGCTTTTCTATTCAGGTAACTTGTGTAATGACGTTACTTTTGGCGATGATTTGGGTACGGGTTTTTTGCATCTGCTTAAAGCAGGAAGTATCAAAATGCAGGATGCAACAGGATATGCGGTGACTCTGCAGGAGCCGACTTTGGTATTTTATTCGCGTCCGCTCCAGCATAGGTTTCACCCAGCACCGAACGGTGGTGCTGATTTAGTGTGTGCCTCTATGCGATTTAAACATCAGGCTTTTAACCCTATCCTACAGGCGTTGCCGGCGCGTTTTGAATGCCCGCTAAGTTCACTAAAGGGCGTAGAAAGCTTACTAGATTTACTTTTTAAAGAAGCCTTTGACACCAAACCTGGTCGTCAAGAAGTGCTCGACAGACTGTTCGAAGTATTACTTATCGATTTGTTACGCGTGGTGTTAGTAGGACAAGAGAATGCGTCTGGCCTACTTCGAAGTTTGACGCATCCACAGATTAGCAAGGCGGTGGCGGCAATACATGCAGACCCCGCACATCAGTGGTCACTAGAGACACTAGCTGAATTGGCCGGCATGTCTCGAAGCAGCTTTGCTTCTACATTTAAAGACGAAATTGGGGACTCCCCGGGCAATTATTTAAGCCGCTGGCGCATTACGCTTTCACAGGCATTGATTCGTGAAGGCGTGCCCCTAAAGTTGGTTGCAGAGCGCGTAGGATATGTCAGTCAGGCTGGATTCTTAAGAGCCTTTAAAATTCAAATGGGAATGTCGCCCACCAGCTGGCGTAATCACCAGGAAAAATAATCTGAAATTGAGGTCAGACCGCAGCGAATTCAGGCGCAACCAATGGCACCTCCAGTGTTACAGTCGTGCCTTGGGCAGGTTGACTATTAATGCTGATGTGACCACCCAAAATTCCTTCAGTGAGGTTATAGCAGATGCTCATACCCAAGCCGTTATTGCCTTTACCCAAACGCGTTGTAAAGAACGGATCAAAAATCCGTTGTTGCGTTTCCTCTGACATCCCGCAGCCGTCATCAGAAAAACTCAATGCCACTCTTTGGTCATCGGTTTTTGCTTTTATTCGTATGTGACCTTGTGTCTTACCTTCAAATCCGTGAGTGACTGCGTTATCAAATAAAATTGCTAAAATTTGTTCTAAGGTTTCTGGATAACTGTTGAGGATAATGGCAGAGGGAATACTGATCGTCATTTTCCACCGCGATTCTTTATCACTCAGTAAAAGCAGTGTCATGGTGTTGTCGACCAGCGTTTTTAAATCAAATTGTTTTTTGCTGTCCGATTCCTGATCGACGGATATTTTTTTAAAATTCTCTACCAATTCACCAGCACGCCCCAGTCCACGCGAAATTATATTCATCGCCTGATGCGTTTGTTCCAGGTAGTCCAGCATTTGGCCACGTTTTAACGGCTCACCACTTTTCACAATATTTTCAAAGACCTGATTTTTTTCATCTAGCGTGGTGGCAACGGTCAGGCAATTGCCGATGGGTGTATTGAGTTCGTGTGCGACGACCGCAACGATTCTGCCAAGTGCCGCTAATTTTTCTGATTGAATAAGTTGCGCTTGCGTTTGTTTCAAGCGATTGAGCGTATTTTGCAACTGATCAGTGGTGCTTTGAAGCTCGCGGGTTTTTTCCCATAAATTAGTTTCACGGTCATGCAAGTGTTGGTAGTGACGAACCCGGTTAAGTAACAAATTATCGTCGATGGGTTTGGTCAGATAGTCGACTGCGCCGAGGGCGTAGCCTTCCTGAATGAATGCTTCACTGCGTAAATGTGCAGTGAGAAACACGATAGGTATCGTCCGGGTGCGTTCCATCATTTGTAGATGACGAGCAGTCTCATAGCCATTCATTTTGGGCATTTGGACGTCGAGCAAGATCAGATGTACGTTAAATTCAATACATTGCAACAAAGCATCTTCACCAGAAGTTGCTTCAAGAATTTTGATTCCTGGCAATTTGGTGAGCAATAGTTTCAGAGCAAAGATATTGTTGACATTGTCATCAACAATCAATACTAAAAAGTCTTTAGTCATTATTTTTCTCGTTGTTCCGACGATAAATTGTCGTTCCCTTTATGTAAGGCGTGAAACCAACTGAGCGAGCCAGAACATCTAAACCATCCTGGGGACCCAGCACCAGAAAACCGTCTCTATGCAAAGAAAGAAGAAAACGCTGCAATATTTTTGTTTGTAGTTCAGTGTCGAAGTAAATTAATACATTACGACAGATGATAAGCTGAAATTCATTAAAACTTCCATCGTTTACTAATGAGTGTTGATGAAAAGTGGGTAATTTCTTGCAATTATCTTTTAAACTCAGATAGCGTGAATTGACATCAATATAATTATCAAATTCCGCAGTGCCACCGGTCTGAGAATAATTACTTTGGGCAATCGCCAACTCCTCCAGGGGATAGGTTGCCGTCGCGGCAATATCTAGCAAATGTTGATTAATATCCGTCGCAAAAATACGGCACTTTTTGTCTATACCAAGTTCACTGGCCAACATTGCCAAAGAGTATGCTTCTTCTCCAGTTGCGCATCCGGCTGACCAAATCCGTATCACTGGAAAACTACTCAGGTAAGGTAAAACTTGTTGCCTTAGCTGCATAAATTGCGTCGGATGGCGAAAAAATTGTGTGACGGCGACAGACATTTCTGCCAGCATGCGTTCAAACAACGTATTGCTAGAAAGTACTGCGAGCTGGAAGTCTGCAAAACGTGGAATGTCAAATCTCGTCATCAAATTGCTGATTCGACGTTCGATGCTTCCCCGATGATAATTTTTGAAATTAAAGCCAAATTGCACCTCAATCGCGTGGAGAAAACCGTTCAACTTACTCTCATTGATGTCGTGTGCATCGCTGACCAAATAAGCCGACAAAATGCTGGCGATAACATGATGTGGAAAAACATAATGATGATGGCCAGCCTGTTTAATTGAGTCTGGCATACTGGTTGCACCCATGCACTCTGTTGAGTCCTCGACAATGACGCAACCTCCTGCATGCTTCAATGCAGCACATCCGGCGACACCATCTTTGCCTAAGCCACATAAAACGACAGCCGTTGCTTTTGTGCCATATTCAAAGGCAACTGATTCGAGTAGCACATCTATCGATGGACGCGAGAACTGAATTTTTTTATCTTGCGTCAAATAGATAAAGCCGTGGGCAACTTTCATGTGGTGGCCTGGCGGCGCGACATAGATTGTTGCCGGTTCAATGCGGCACATCTGATGCGGCATTAGCACGGTGTAATCGGTCTTTGTTCGCAGCAAGGTGTCCAGTAAATTAACTTGATTTTCTAAGACATGTTGCAACACAAAAATACTGCTATCAGATGATGGAAGCTGCTCGACGATATACAAAATTTTATCGAGACTATTCGCCGATCCCGCAATGACAAGTGCCTCGCATTTCAAATTTTTTCTCAGTCCATTTTCCACATTTACAACTTGAACAGGCAAATTGAGACGCATAAGTCGTTGACCCAACAGACTGTGATACGCGACGACTTTAAAGGAGGGACGTGTATCAGCACACTCTCTCAGTACGGCAAGAATATCTGCCCTGAGATGATCCGCATCGTAAAACTCAACTTGCAATAATTCCTGGCGTCCGACAGCCATTATCGCGGTCTTAAATTCCTGAAACTCTGCATCACTTTGAATATTGTCGAGTACACAAATGCGTCGGCCATTTTCAGTCTGACGAATGAGAATTTCCACCTTAATTTTGTCCCTTTATCGAAATCCATTTTTTGGAAATCTGAATCAAATCATCGAAATCGACAGGTTTGGACAAGTAATCGTTGGCACCAACTTCAAGAATTTTTTGCTTGTCTTGTGGCATCGCTTTGGCTGTTAGTGCAACGATGGGAATATTAAGCAAATGAGGGTTCGCGCGAACTGCGGCGATAACCTCGAAGCCATCCATCTCAGGCATCATAATATCCATCAAGATCAGGTCAACACCATTTTTTTCGAGCAGGTTTAATGCAAGTTTTCCATTAATTGCACAGATCACTTTTGCGCCATATTGTTCCAGTGCCGCCGTGACGGCAAACAGATTACGTGGATCGTCATCAACAACCAAAATGGTATGGCCCGCAAACTCTTTTAATTTAGTTCCAGCGGGACTTTTCAATTGTTTGATCGCCGGTGTTTGTCTCACTTCGCTTAGAAAACGCTCAATATTTTCTTGTAATCTGAATTCTGCCTGACCAGTATTGATAATGATGCAGTCCGAATATCGATGCAAGACGGCTTCTTGCTCTTCACTTAGGTCGTGAAGGCTGAAAAAGATAAGCGCAGTATTTGTATGGCTGTGCTTGGTCGCATTGGCAATTTCAACCGCACGTTGTATCGTGATGTTACTGACATCAATAATCGCAATGCTCCAAACGCGTTCTCTTAACACCGCAGAAATATCCTGGACAGCCTGTATTTCCTGCAAGTGCTTACCTTCACTGTCGGGATAAGGCGTTAATAATTTTTGTATATCGTGCAAGCTAATGCCGCCACTACTGATGGTCAAAACAGATTGCGTTGTATCGTTACGGACGAATGACAGCAGCGTCGCCTCTGCTTCGATGAGCTGACTTTCATTGGCTGGCTTTTGTAAATAGCCAATGCTTTTGCTTAGATGCCGGGCTTCGCTATGGTCTCGGGCCGAGACGATGTAAATTGGAATAGTAGCCAGATCGCGTGTCGATTTAATTTTTTCTAGTACCTCCGTGCCTTCCATATCTGGCAGGCCTAAGTCTAGCAAGATGCCAGATGGTTGATAGGTATGGGCCATCGCAATCCCTTGCGCAGCATTTTCTGCCAGAATCGTTTTGTAACCTAGCCGGCGATTAATGGTTAAAAGGGCAAAGCCAAACGCCGGATCGTCATCGATCAGCAAGATCACTTGATCGCCTTCTTTTAAGGTCCAACGATCATCAACGATGGTTTGGATTGGTGATGCGACTGATGTTGAGGGAATCGCGGAGGCATTTTTAATTTTATTGACCCAACCTACTGGGGCTTCGGGCAGAAAGACTGAGAAAGTGCTTCCTTGATTCGCAATACTTTGAATTTCAATGGTGCCGCCGAGTAAATTGGCAATACTACGGCTAATGGTTAAGCCTAACCCAGTACCACCGAATTCCCTGGAAGTAGAGCCGTCCGCCTGTCTGAATGCCTCGAAGATCACAGCTTGCTTTTCTGGCGGGACGCCAATTCCCGTGTCAATAACGCTCAGACAGATAGGCAAGTGTCCACCAGGACGTCGTGATAATTTCAGAGTCACGCTACCTTGCTTCGTAAATTTAAATGCATTCGACAAAAGGTTGCGCAGGATTTGAGCAAGTTTGTCAGGATCACTGATAAAGTCTCCTTGTAACTGATCCTCGACAATAAATTTCAGATTTTTCTCGTCAGCCTGCGCATTGAACAGGTCTTGCAAATAGGACGTAAATGAAGAAACTACAATTTCTGAATAAGCAATATCCATGTGTCCTGCTTCGATTTTTGATAAATCAAGCACGTCATTGATTAATGCTAATAAGTCTTTGCCAGAGCGCAGAATGACCTCAGCCCGCTTGACATCGTCTGGAGATAAATGATGGTCATTATTCGTCGCCATAATTTTGGACAGCAAAATGATCGCATTTAATGGCGTGCGTAATTCGTGCGACATATTGGCTAAAAATTCAGATTTGTAGCGGCCTGAATTTTCCAGATCTTTGGCTTTGATATCGAGTTCAAGTTTCGACTGTTTTAAGGCTTGATTATTTTGTTCCAGTATCAGCTGTTGCTCTTCCATCTGCGCATTTGCTTGACGTAATTCTTCGCTTTGCTGTTGCAATTGTTGTTGTTGTTCTTCCATTTGCGCATTGGCTTCTTGCAATATTTCACTCTGCCTGCGCGCGTCTTGTTCTGCTGCAGTCGTTTTTGCAAGTAATTGACGAATACTGTCGCGTTGCTCTGCAACGTATAGGAATGACGCGATGATTCCACAGGCATTTGCTAGCAGTTCCAGTTCTACGCTTTCCAATTTTATAAAACTAGCAAGTTCGATCACACCTAACAAGGCATCTTCTCTCAGCAGTGGATAGGTATAGGTATACAGTGGTTTGTTGCTGGTCGTCCCCGTTACAATAGGTGCCGCGTCATTGCTGACAGTGGCCAGAATGATCGGTTTGCGTTCTAGCGCAACTTGTCCGATCGCACCTTCTCCGAGCTTACACCGTGAACCCAGATGGTCACACTCCGTGTACATATAACTGCCCATTAAATCTAATACGTCTTCTTCATGATGACGTAAATAAATGACGCCACGCCCGGCATTCAAATAGCGCGACAAAATACTGATGCTGAGGCTGGTTAATTCTTGAATCGAGTAGTCGCCTGTCAGCGCTGTAGTAAGTTGGCTACTGCCGTCTTTGAGCCAATTGCGCTGGTCATCGTTTTGTTTAGAGGCACGCAACAAATTGGTCATGCTATTGATCGATAGACTCAGTCGGTCATGCTCAGATAAAACTCTGACCTGTTTGGTAAAATCTCCTTTACCAATCATATCGGTCTGTATTGCCAGATCTTCCAAATTTTTTACTAGTCCTCTGACATTCCCCAAAAGGCTGTTTGCTGCCGCTTTATCCAGATCGTGGCTAATCCTCAAATCACCGGTAGCAACGCGACTGACCAGGTTGGTAACGTGCTGCGGATCGCCACCTAGCGTTTTGAGTATTGCGTTAGATGTAAATATACTGATTGTCGTGATCAATATCAGAATCATGACCGAGATAAAACTTCCTAACAGTAATGCGCGATTTTTGGATTCTTCAGCCGCTCTGGCGCCGTCATTGCCTAATTTGACGTTATAGAGAATTTCATCAAGCATGACGTTATTGAATTTATAGAACTGCTTATTGATTTTTTCGTCGATTAACAAGGCAGTTGCGTAGGATTTTTTTTGTGCGCGTGATTGCGCGAGAATATTGTCGATTTCCGGGGATAGGTCATTCCATGTTGCTTTTAGTTCGGTGAGATAATTTTGGTCTTTTTCATCACTGACGCAACTAACATT
The DNA here is from genome assembly GCF_049340285.1 of Undibacterium sp. SXout20W. NCBI lineage: Bacteria > Pseudomonadati > Pseudomonadota > Betaproteobacteria > Burkholderiales > Oxalobacteraceae > Undibacterium > Undibacterium sp. SXout20W. The sequence continues at coordinate 18,792 of NZ_JBMPPH010000018.1, forward strand.
GAGGCAACCATCGGTTTCGAATTTTTTAAAACTGCTGATGACTTCATTGCGACCCTTTATGATTTCTTCTTCTATGGAAGTTATCTTCTGCGGATCAGTATTTGCAATATGCAACCCAAGTTCAATTCGAACTTTGTTAAAACCACCACGAGCATTTACTAAATTGACCACACTGCCAATGGAGTTTGCATTTGTGTAGCTAGCTTGTTCAAATACTTTGTCGATTTCGAACAAAAGAAAACTCGCTAGTCCGCTAATGCCTATTGCGACCGCAAGAATGATTAACAGCATTTTTTGCTTCAACGTCAAAGTCATGCATTTCTCCAAAGGAGTCAGTCAATGTCGGATAACGAATTCAGTTCAATTGCTATGTCGCCTTATCCTAATAACAAGAAAGGCTGAAAAAATTTGATACGGAACGTGTGATACAGAACGGATAGAAGTCTTTTCTGGCGCCGTTGTTGGAAGCGGTCGGCAAGTGCGTATTAATGCGAGGGGCACTTCGGGTCTATTGTCAGTAAATCTCATTGGAAATGCAATAACATGTGTGGTCATTCGCACAGTAGCGTTGTTGTCTATTTGCTTTGTGGTTCGTCCCTAAGTATTTATCGTCAAGTCTGGGTATCGAATCATGATCAATAATCAATTTATCTCTGAAGTTTATTCTTACAATTTGTATTACTTTTTTGAAGAAAAAAATATAAAAAGCACAATTAAAGTGTAAGAAAAACCATAAATACTAAATTTTTAATCGAAAAAAAGAAAAATAATTAAAAAATTTCGGGTTTTTGTAACTTTACTTGTCAACGGGATCTTGGGTGCCATCGTTTTGGATACTAAAGAATCTTTGCCAGTACTTTTCGGGTAGCGAAGATTCCCTTCTCAAGGAGTCTGGAAATGATTTACGAAATTTTGGTTCGCGCTTCCGATAATAAGAAGATGACATCGGATAATTTGATTTGGATCGAAAGTGATCTGCCATCACGTTCGTTTGAAAAATGGCTGCGTGACCGCGCCTTATTAGATGGCACGTTGACGGCACCTATCGTACGTTGGAGTATCGTTCAGACGACGCGTCAGGCGCATTTTAAATTGGCGACGCAAGCGAAGGCACTGAAAAGCCGTATTTCTGAGTTAATGAGTGGACAACCAGAGGTGCGTGATGTTCCTGATGCGTCTAAAGCATTAAGTGCATTCCGTCTTAAGGCACAAAAAAGCGAGTTAGTTCCCGCTTATCTGTAAATTGAGATAACGGAAAAAAAGCACAAGCTGATGTTGTTCAGTTTGTGCTTTTCTGCCTTGCAAATTGGTTTATTGTTATCTTTAAAATTCTTCCCAGTCATTGTCGTTGACGGAGCGAATCACGCTTGGCCGACTTGGTCCGCTTCGTTCGCGGTCGTTATTTTTTCTGACTTTTTTCGTCTGTGAAGTAAGAACCTTTGGCTTGTTGGCCGCTATGACAGGTTTTTTCTGTGTGTTGCTTCGTGTTGACCCGTTGATCATTGCTGAACGGCTGTCGCGATCTTGTCCGGCAAGTTTAAATTGTGCAAGGATTTGAGAAAGCGAGATCGATTGATCGCGCATACTTTCGGCAGCGGCGGCAGCTTGTTCGACTAAAGCCGCGTTTTGCTGTGTCATTTCATCCATCTCATTGATCGCGATATTGACCTGTTCGATGCCAGAACTTTGTTCCTGACTGGCTGAACTGATTTCTGCCATGATGTCCGCAACGTGCTGCACGCTCTTGACGATTTCTCTCATCGTTTGACCCGCAGTATCGACCAGTTTGCTGCCATGCTCAACCTTGTCGACGGAATCATCGATCAGGGATTTTATCTCTTTCGCTGCCGATGCACTGCGTTGCGCAAGATTTCTGACCTCAGAGGCGACCACTGCGAATCCTCGCCCTTGTTCGCCAGCACGTGCAGCTTCTACTGCTGCATTCAAGGCCAAAATATTGGTTTGAAAGGCGATGCCGTCAATCACGGCAATAATATCAACGATTTTGTTCGAGCTTTCTTTGATCGAACCCATTGTTGTTACAACCTGTTCAACGACATTTCCTCCCTTAACTGCGATGCCGGATGCAGTGACAACCAATTGATTCGCTTGGCGGGCATTGTCAGCGTTTTGCTTTACCGTTGAAGTCAGTTCTTCCATTGATGAGGCCGTCTCCTCCAAAGAGCCGGCTTGGTTTTCGGTACGTGCGGATAAATCAGCGTTTCCTGAGGCAATTTCATCCGCTGCAATATGAATGGTCTCGGTGCCTTGCCGGACGTCTGAAATTACCTGGCTTAAACCGACACTGATGCCATTGATCGCATTGATTAATTCTCCAATCTCATCCTCCCGCTCGATGCTCATGGTGTTGGTAAGATCACCGCGCGCAATTTGTTTGGCGATATCGGATGCTGATTTCAGTGGTTTGATGATCGATCCCGTTATTAACCAAGCGCAAAGAACGGAAAGGCAGCCGGCAAAAAGTATCAAGACAATGAGTAAAATTCGGCTAGATTCATATGCAACTTGGATTGTCGCTGCTGTCGTATCAATTTTTTGACGTTGAAGAGCCAATAGCTCCTCAATTCTTTTTATATAATTTAATGAAGCCGGTATGAAGATTTGTTCTAGTGCCTGATTGGATTCCTCTGGTTTATCTGCTTTTTTTAGGGCAACGACCTTTTCACGGCCTTCCATATAGATTTTACGAGTCTCCAAAATTGCTTTAAACAGGGCTTTTTCCTTCTCCGTGTTCATATGTTCTTCGACTGCTTTTTGTAAAATCCCTGAGCTGCGAGTTGATTCTTCCTGATCGGCTTTGAAAAATACCGCTAACGATGGATCACTACTTTTTGCGATCGCGGTGGTTCTACGGATGCCAGTATGCACATAGCGGTACCAATCACTGAGCAGCCTTTCGGTGGTTAATGGTTCGTTTAATAACTGTTGGGTTGCATGGGCGACATCGCTCAAACGGTATAAGGCGACAGAGCTTGTGATTAGTGACAGTAAAAGAACGAGCGCAAAACTCAGGCCTAGTCGTTGCCCTACGGATAATTGTCTGGTGAATGAATGCATTATTTTTCTCGCTGTATTTACAGATTTTGTGTTCGAAACGGGACTGTTATATCGATCGACAATTTTTGTTCATTTAACTCAAAATGCTAGCGGTTGCGGGGTGGTATAAAATGGTGCAAATTTTATTGCATCTTGGAAATTTTGTGCCTGATCATAGCGTAATTCTCACTTGAATGTCGATCCTTGCGCAGGTCATGGCGCCAGAAATTAATATTTTTCAGCTGATAGATTCATTGATATTGGCAAAGGAATTTCTGCACTACAATTTCATTATTTTTCGGACGGCATCGTATGGCAAGACTTCCTCGTTTGGTAATTCCGCACGCTTTGCATCACGTGATGCAAAGCAGCCATCAGGATATCTCTTTATTCCGGGATGACGAGGATTGTCGCACGTTTTTAGGCTTTGTTTTGCAGGCATCAAAACAATATAAGGTCTCAATTCATGCCTACGTTTTAATGCCTGATCATGTTCATTTCGCACTGACACCGTCCGATGAGCAGGGTTTAAGTAGAATGATGCAGTTTGTAGGGCGCTTTTATGTTCCATACTTTAACCGGAAATATCAACGTGTGGGCAGTTTGTGGCAAGGAAGATATAAAGCGACGGTGATCCAGGCCGAAACCTACTTTTTACCATGCAGTGTCTATATGGAAACTAATCCAGTGAGATCTCGCTTAGTGCAAGATGCAGGTGATTATCAGTGGTCAAGCTATCAACATCACATCGGCCACCGGGTAGATCCATTAGTTTCTGATCATCCGATTTTTTGGGCTTTAGGTAATACGCCTTTTCAGCGTGAAGCTAACTATCGAGAAATGATTGCCTCGTCGCTGTCCGCAAAAGACATTGCGCAGCTAACAGAAGCAACGCACAAAAGCTGGTTGCTTGGATCGGCCGCTTTTAAAGTTGAGATTGCTAAATTGACTGAACGTCGCGTGGAACCTGCAAAGCCTGGCCGCCCACGTAAAGTAGCAGCGGCTTAGCGCGTTATTGGGCGCGAATTGGAATCGCGCCTCTTCTTTGTATTTAATTTACTCTGACCCTAATAAAAAATACGGGAATTATTTTTTAATTTTAATGTACTCTGACCCTATTTATTTCTGTTGAACTTTCTTTTGCAGTGCACTATCCTCCATCACAGACTTTCAATTTTGCACTCTGGAGATAGCTATGCAAGCCCAAGGTTTATACGATCCATCCAACGAACATGACGCTTGTGGCGTCGGCTTTATTGCTCATATTAAAGGAAAAAAGAACCACGCCATCGTTGAACAGGGTTTGCTTATCCTGAAGAACCTCGATCATCGGGGTGCTGTTGGCGCCGACGCCTTAATGGGGGATGGAGCGGGTGTGCTGATTCAGATTCCAGATCAATACTATCGCGAAGAAATGGCCAAACAAGGCGTGCAATTGCCGCCGCCTGGTGAATACGGCGTTGGTATGATCTTTTTACCAAAAGAACACGCTTCTCGTCTCGCTTGCGAACAAGAGATTGAACGCGCAGTGCGTGCTGAAGGTCAGGTTGTGCTCGGTTGGCGTGACGTGCCTGTTGATCGTGACATGCCTATGTCACCGACCGTGCGTGAGAAAGAGCCAGTTATTCGGCAGATATTCATTGGTCGCGGCCCAGATATTATGGTGACCGATGCGCTTGAACGTAAGCTGTATGTGATCCGCAAATCAGCCGTACATGCGATTGAGGCCTTGAAACTGATCCACGGCAAAGAATATTTTGTCCCTTCAATGTCTGCTCGGACGATAGTCTACAAAGGACTGCTGCTGGCGGACCAGGTCGGTGTCTACTATAAAGACTTGCAAGATGAACGTTGTGTGTCTGCTTTGGCTCTCGTACATCAACGCTTTTCTACGAATACTTTCCCAGAATGGCCGCTTGCTCACCCGTATCGCATGATTGCACATAACGGTGAAATCAATACTGTCAAAGGCAACTTCAACTGGATGCGCGCCCGCGAAGGCGTGATGAAGTCTGCAGTATTGGGCGACGATCTGCAAAAATTATATCCATTGATTTTTGAAGGTCAATCCGATACCGCAAGTTTTGATAATGCGCTGGAATTGCTGGTGATGGCGGGTTATCCGATTGCCCAAGCAATGATGATGATGATTCCTGAAGCTTGGGAAAATCACGACATGATGGATGAAAATCGTCGCGCCTTCTATGAGTACCATGCGGCGATGATGGAGCCATGGGATGGTCCAGCAGCGATGGCATTTACCGACGGCCGTCAAATTGGCGGTACATTAGATAGAAATGGCCTGCGTCCAGCGCGTTATATCGTCACGGACGATGATTTGGTTGTGATGGCATCGGAATCCGGTGTGTTGCCGATTCCAGAATCAAAAATAATCAAAAAATGGCGCTTGCAACCAGGCAAAATGTTCCTGATCGATTTGGAAGCAGGACGTATCATTGACGACAAAGAGATCAAAGATACCTACGCCAATGCCAAGCCTTACAAGCAATGGATTAAATCCGTACGCATTAAACTCAATGAGTTAAAGGGTAACGTCGACGCGCATCCAGAGTCAGCGACTTTGCTCGACAGACAGCAGGCGTTTGGATACACCCAAGAAGACATTAAATTCCTGATGACGCCGATGGCGGTCAGCGGTGAAGAAGCCATCGGTTCGATGGGTAACGATTCTTCATTAGCTGTGATGTCGAATAAACTCAAACCGCTGTATAACTACTTTAAACAATTGTTTGCGCAGGTCACCAATCCGCCAATTGACCCTATTCGTGAAGCGATGGTGATGTCCCTGGTGTCGTTTATTGGTCCTAAACCAAATCTGCTCGATACTAACAACATCAACCCACCGATGCGTCTGGAAGTAGCGCAACCAGTATTGAATTTTGACGATATCGCAAAACTCCGCAATATCAGCGCCAACACCGGGGGCAAATTTAAATCCTATGAGTTGGATATCTGCTATCCAATTACGTGGGGTAAAGATGGTATTGAAGCTCGCCTGGCATCTATTTGTGCGGAAGTGGTCGATGCAGTGAAGTCTGGTCACAACATCATGATCATCACTGATCGTAAAATGGATGCAAATTTTGTGGCAATTCCAGCTCTGTTAGCAACGTCGACCGTACATCAACATTTGGTCAGTAAAGGCTTACGTACGACGACTGGTCTGGTCGTCGAAACGGGTTCGGCGCGTGAAACGCATCACTTTGCCTTGCTGGCGGGCTATGGTGCAGAAGCCGTTCATCCCTATTTGGCAATGCAAACCTTGGCCGATATCGCCAGCTCGTTACCAGGCGATATTTCTGCAGAAAAAGCAATCTACAACTACACCAAAGCGGTAGGCAAAGGCTTGATGAAAGTCATGTCCAAAATGGGTATTTCTACCTACATGTCTTACTGCGGAGCGCAAATTTTTGAAGCAATCGGTCTCAATAAGTCCTTGGTTGACAAATACTTCAAAGGCACCGCCTCTAACGTGGAAGGTATTGGTGTATTCGAAGTTGCTGAAGAAGCTTTGCGTTTGCATACATTGGCGTTCAGTGCTGATCCAGTATTGGAAAATACGCTTGATGCAGGTGGTGAATATGCATTCCGTATTCGCGGTGAAGACCACATGTGGACGCCTGATGCAATTGCTAAATTGCAACATTCCACACGTGCTAACAACTACAACTCGTACAAAGAATATGCGCAGATCATCAACGATCAATCCAAGCGCCATATGACTTTACGCGGCTTGTTTGAATTTAAAATTGATCCTGCTAAAGCCATTCCGCTTGATCAGGTGGAACCCGCAAAAGAAATCGTCAAACGTTTTGCAACTGGCGCGATGTCACTGGGTTCGATCAGCACAGAAGCGCATGCGACATTGGCGATCGCCATGAACCGTATCGGTGGTAAATCAAATACCGGTGAAGGAGGCGAAGATCCAGCGCGCTATCAACAAGAATTGAAAGGCATTCCAATCAAGCAAGGTGAGACGCTGGCATCGGTCATTGGGCCTAAGCAAATTGAAGTCGATATTCCTCTGCAAGACGGTGACTCCTTACGTTCACGCATCAAACAAGTCGCCTCTGGCCGCTTTGGCGTGACGGCGGAATACCTGATCTCGGCTGATCAAATTCAGATCAAGATGGCGCAAGGCGCGAAGCCAGGCGAAGGTGGTCAATTGCCTGGCCATAAAGTGTCTGAATACATTGCGAAATTGCGCTTCTCCGTGCCAGGCGTTGGACTGATTTCGCCTCCGCCGCATCATGATATTTACTCGATTGAGGATTTGGCGCAGTTAATTCATGACTTGAAAAACGTCAATCCTAAAGCATCGATCTCGGTCAAGTTGGTTTCCGAAGTGGGTGTGGGTACCATCGCTGCTGGTGTTTCTAAAGCGAAAGCGGATCACGTGGTTATCGCTGGGCATGATGGTGGCACAGGTGCTTCCCCATTATCATCGATTAAGCATGCCGGTACGCCGTGGGAATTAGGTTTGTCCGAAACTCAGCAAACATTAGTACTGAACGGATTACGTGGCCGTGTACGGGTGCAAGCTGATGGTCAAATGAAGACCGGCCGTGACGTTGCGATCGCTGCCATGTTGGGCGCCGATGAAATTGGTTTTGCAACGGCACCGCTGGTCGTTGAAGGCTGCATCATGATGCGTAAATGCCACCTCAATACTTGTCCTGTCGGTGTGGCGACACAAGACCCAGTGTTGCGTGCCAAGTTCTCTGGTAAACCAGAATATGTTGTGAATTATTTCTTCTTTGTTGCAGAAGAAGTTCGTCAAATCATGGCGCAACTCGGTGTGCGCACTTACGATGAACTGATTGGCCGTGTGGATCTTTTAGATAAATCAAAAGCGATCACGCATTGGAAAGCAAAGGGATTGGATTTCGCGAAAATATTTCATCAACCCGAAACGACAGCGCATGCAGATATTCGTCATGTCGACGTTCAGGATCACGGTCTCGAAAAAGCATTAGACAATAAGCTGATTGCTCAAGCGAAAATCGCTTTGGAAACAGGTGAAAAAGTATCGTTTATTTCACCTATTAAAAATTTGAACCGTACTGTTGGCGCAATGCTTTCTGGCGAAGTAGCGAAAAAATATGGCCATGCTGGCCTGCCAGATGACACGATCCATATTCAATTGCAAGGCACTGCCGGTCAATCCGCTGGCGCATTCCTTGCTCAAGGTGTGACACTGGATCTGGTCGGTGAAGGTAATGATTATGTTGGTAAGGGCTTGTCTGGCGGCCGTATCATTATTCGTCCAAATACCGAATTCCGCGGCTGGGCAGTCGATAATATTATCTGCGGCAATACAGTTTTATACGGTGCAATTTCTGGTGAAGCGTTTATTAATGGTGTGGCTGGTGAGCGTTTTGCGGTACGTAACTCCGGCGCTCTGACAGTTGTTGAAGGAACTGGTGATCACGGTTGTGAATATATGACTGGTGGCACCGTGATTGTTCTGGGAAATACTGGTCGTAACTTTGCTGCGGGTATGTCGGGTGGGATCGCCTACGTCTATGATCCAGACGGCGAATTTGAAGCGAAATGTAATTTGTCGATGGTGACGCTGGAACCAGTCTTGGCTGGTGATGTGCAGACAGCAACCGTTGATAAAGCGATCTGGCACAGCCGTTTGCGCGGTGGTGAAGGCGAGACTGATGAAGCTATTTTGCGCAACCTGATTGAACGACATTTTAAACATACTGGCAGCACGCGTTCTCGTAATTTGTTGGATGACTGGGCGCGTAGCCGTGCCAAATTCGTCAAGGTATTTCCGACAGAATATAAACGTGCGTTGGCTGAGATGTATGCCGCTAAACAAGCGGCGACAGTGCTCGAAAAGGCAGCTTAAAAAGGCAGCTTAAACGGGCGACTAAAAAAACATCGACATTGGCACATTTCGCGTATGTGATTTGCACAAAGCATGTCAACGTTTAAAAAATGATTTTAGGGCGCACAGCCCACAACGATATTGAGGTCAGATTATGGGTAAAGTTACCGGTTTTATGGAGTATCAGCGTTTGCAGGAAGCCAGCGAAGCGCCGCAGTCTCGTAAAAAACATTACAAAGAGTTTTTAGTTCATCTTGATGATGCGCAATCGAAAGTACAAGCTGCACGTTGTATGGATTGTGGCATTCCTTTTTGTAATAACGGCTGTCCAGTCAATAACATCATTCCGGATTGGAACGATCTGGTGTATCACGGGGATGTGAAGCAAGCCTTAGAAGTACTTCATTCGACGAATAATTTTCCGGAATTTACAGGACGGATTTGTCCCGCACCATGTGAGTCGGCTTGTACACTGGGAATCAATGAAGATGCGGTGGGTATTAAATCAATAGAACACTACATCATTGACAAAGGTTGGGAAAATGGCTGGGTGACAGCAAAAATTCCTGCTGCTAAAACGGGTAAAAAAGTCGCGGTGGTAGGTTCTGGTCCCGCAGGTTTGGCTACAGCACAACAATTAGCTCGCGCCGGACACGATGTGACTGTGTTTGAAAAAAATGATCGCGTCGGCGGTTTGTTACGCTACGGTATTCCCGATTTTAAAATGGAAAAATCGCATATCGACAGACGCGTCGAACAAATGCAAGCGGAGGGCGTGACTTTCCGTACTGGCGTATTTGTTGGAAAAGATTTTCCCGCTTCAGTAACTAACTGGTCTAAAGAGACAATTTCGCCTGACACTTTGCAAAAAGAATTTGATGCCGTTGTCATCGCAGGTGGTGCCGAAACGCCGCGCGATCTGCCTGTGCCTGGTCGTGAGCTCAAAGGCGTTCATTTTGCAATGGACTTTTTGCCTTTGCAAAACAAGGTCAATGCGGGTGATAAGGTCAAGGATCAAATTCTTGCAACAGGCAAACACGTGGTTGTGATCGGTGGTGGCGATACAGGTTCTGACTGTGTCGGTACCTCGAATCGTCATGGAGCTAAATCGGTAGCGCAATTTGAATTGTTGCCGCAACCGCCAGAGCAAGAAAATAAACCTTTAGTCTGGCCTTACTGGCCTACTAAGTTGCGTACTTCGTCCTCCCACGAAGAAGGATGTGAGCGCGATTGGGCAGTGGCGACCAAACGCCTGGAAGGCAAAGCTGGCAAAGTAGATAAGCTGATTGCCTGCCGTGTTGAGTGGAAAGACGGGAAAATGCAAGAAGTGCCCGATTCAGAATTTGAAATGAAAGCGGATCTGGTTCTCTTGGCGATGGGCTTTGTTTCTCCTGTGCAGCAAGTATTGGACGCTTTTGGCGTTGATAAAGATGCTCGCGGTAATGCAAAAGCGACAACGGATGGTGCTGATTGTTATAAGACCAATGTTGATAAAGTATTTGCTGCAGGTGACATACGTCGTGGTCAATCGCTCGTTGTGTGGGCAATACGTGAAGGTCGTCAATGTGCACGTGAAGTCGATGCATTTTTGATGGGAAGCTCCTTATTGCCACGTTAAATTTAATTTTTTAGCAATATTAAAGAGCGACTGATTTGCTTCTAAAAGAGGCAATTAGTCGCTTTTTCTTTTCGGAAATAGCAAAATATTTATAAATTACTGACTTTCAATTCATTAAATTTATTTGTTTTAAAACAACAATTTAAATAATAATTCATTAATTTACATTTTTACAATTTTTTATTTAGTTTAAAGTGATAATTCAGAATTATTATTATTTGATTCTATTTTCGATATACTTCTTGTCACAACTCCATTTCCGGATCTGCATTACAATCTAGTTTTTGTAAAAACTTATCGTTGACGTGCCAAATCTCGTAGAAATTCGTAATGTGCAATTCGGTTATGGAGAGCGGACAATTTTGTCTGGGCTTACTATGGATTTCCCGCGCGGCAAAGTCATTGCCGTTATGGGAGGGTCGGGGTCAGGTAAAACCACTATCCTGCGCTTGATTGGTGGTCAGATTCGCCCGCAATCGGGCAGTCTCAGCGTCAACGGACAAGAAATTCCAACGTTGGACAACAAGGGTCTTTATGCGATGCGCAGAAAAATGGGCATGTTATTTCAACATGGCGCTCTATTTACCGATTTGAGCGTATTCGACAACGTCGCTTTTCCGATCCGTGAGCATACCGATTTGTCAGAGTCGATGATACGTGACCTGGTGATGCTGAAACTGCAAGCCGTTGGCTTGCGTAACGCAGCGCAACTCATGCCCTCCGAAATTTCTGGTGGCATGGCACGTCGCGTCGCGTTGGCACGTGCGGTTGCATTAGATCCACAATTAATGATGTACGACGAACCGTTTGCTGGTTTGGATCCAATTTCTATGGGTGTCACCGCAAATTTAATCCGAAACTTAAATGACGCATTGGGGTCTACCAGCATTCTGGTATCGCATGACGTGAATGAGTCATTTGCGATTGCTGATTACGTGTACTTTTTGTCACAAGGAAAAATTGTTGCTAATGGAACTCCTGAGCAGATGTTGGCCTCTGAAGATCCGTACGTAAAACAATTTGTACATGCTGAGGCGGATGGGCCGGTACCTTTCCATTATCCAGGTAAGTCGTTGCTCGATGATCTGGGTTTGAAAGGAGAGGCATGATATTTGAGCGTATAGGAAAATGGGTTCGCGAATCTGCCAGTGATCTTGGCTATGCAACCCGTTCTTTCTTTTTAATTTTGCGAAGTGCGTCAGGTTTGTGGCGCCGACCACGACTCATTACCGATCAAATTCATTTCATCGGTAATTATTCGCTGGTGATTATTGCTATTTCAGGTTTATTTGTTGGTTTTGTACTTGGCTATCAGGGCTATTACACACTCAATCGCTATGGTTCCGAAGAAGCGTTGGGTTTGTTGGTTGCTCTGGCACTGACGCGTGAATTGGGGCCGGTTGTGACTGCCTTATTATTTGCCGGCCGTGCCGGAACTTCGCTGACAGCGGAAATTGGGCTGATGAAAGCGGGTGAGCAACTGGCGGCGATGGAAATGATGGCGGTGAATCCGATTGAACGCGTTCTTGCGCCGCGCTTTATTGCCGGCTTAATTGCAATGCCAATCCTGACCGCGATTTTTAACGCCATGGGCATTATTGGTGGCTACATTGTTGGGGTAAAGCTGATCGGTGTCGATGAAGGCTCTTTTTGGTCGCAAATGCAGTCTGGTGTTGAGGTTTGGCAGGATATTGGTAATGGCGTGATTAAGAGTATTGTGTTTGGGTTTGCTGCGACTTTTGTGGCTCTGTTTCAAGGATATGAAGCACAGCCTACGCCCGAAGGCGTTGCAAGGGCGACTACGCGTACAGTCGTGATTTCATCGTTGCTGGTGTTATGGCTGGATTTCTTGCTGACGGCGTGGATGTTTCAGTAAACAATGAGCCCATCTTCATACTGATACTTATAACTATGCCCATACCTATGCCCATAGGAATTATTGTACTAACCCTGGCGGATCTGTTTGACGCCAATGGCCATTGAAGGTAAATGTCAGATACGCACCTCTCTTGCTGAGGTGAGCGGATTAAGTAAGGAAATATGATGCAAAAAAAATCTCTGGATTTCTGGGTTGGTCTATTCGTAGTACTTGGTGCGGCGGCCTTGCTGTTTTTAGCCTTGCAAGCCGGGAATATGAGTTCACTTTCGCTGGATAAGACCTATGATGTAGTAAGTCGGTTCGACAATATTGGTGGATTGAAGCCACGGGCGGCGGTAAAGAGTGCTGGCGTGGTGGTTGGTCGTGTCGCAGAAATCAAGTTTGACGATAAGACCTTTCAGGCAACGGTTACTTTGCGCTTGGATACGCGCTACCAATTTCCAAAAGATAGTTCAGCAAAGATTTTGACTGCAGGCTTACTTGGGGAACAATACATTGGTTTAGAGGCAGGTGGCGATACCAATAATCTGGTCGCCGGTGACAGAATAAAAATGACGCAATCGGCAATCGTCTTAGAAAATCTGATTAGTCAGTTTTTGTTTAGTAAGGCTACCGATAGCAGTTCGGAAGAGAAAAAATGAAACAAATGTTCACTAGTAATGGTCGTACCCATTTAGGTGCTATGTTGGTAATCACTTTGAGTCTGTTGACGACGGCCTGTAGTACAGTTAATGTCGAAAATATCAAAGCCAAGGCCGATAAAACGATTGATGCGATCGCTGTAAAGACGAATATTGGCCAAAATCCGCGTGACCCGTTAGAGGGCTTTAACCGTGCCATGTTTAACTTTAACGATAGTGTCGATCAGGCAGTTGTCAAACCAGTTGCTCAGATGTATCACGACGTGATGCCATCGTTTGTGCAAACAGGCATAGGGAATTTTTTCGGCAACGTTGGTGATATTTGGAGTGCCTTCAATAGCTTGTTGCAAGGCAAGGCGGGTGAAACTGTCAACGGTATCATGCGGGTGGGCTTAAATTCGACTTTTGGATTAGGTGGTCTGCTTGATATTAGTTCTTCAGCGGGTCTGAGTAAGCACAAAGAAGACTTTGGTCAGACATTAGGAGTTTGGGGCGTAAGATCTGGGCCGTATTTGGTGTTACCAGTCATTGGCCCGACGACCGTCCGTGACGCCATAGCGACGCCTCTTGATTACTATGGCGATGCTTGGTCATATTACAGACCGGTTTATATTCGTAATTCGGGTAGTGCGGTTAGATTGGTTGATTTGCGTGCTGGCGTTTTGGATGCAGGTTCACTGATTGAGGACGCTGCATTAGATAAATATGTATTTATTCGCGATGCTTACTTGCAACGTAGAGCGAATGAAATTCATCCGGACGATGATTAGATTGAATTAGATCAATAGTTAGTGACTGAGATTTGATGACCGTCTCATTCATTGGTGAGATTAATGAGCGACCAGAGGCTTGAAGCTGATCGCCAGATAGGGATAAAAAAATGAAATTAATGACATCAGTAAAAAATCTTTTTGCACAGTTTTTTGTGATTGCTTTTGCAGGTTTGGCGTTTTCTGCACCTGCAATGGCGGCAGATGAAGCGCCAGATCAAATGGTGAAACGTATCAGTCAGGAAATCATCGATTTAGCGAAAAGCGACAAAGAAATTCAAGCAGGTAATCAAAAACGCGTCTATGACATGGTGGAGTCAAAAATTCTGCCGTACATTGATTTTCAGCGCATGACTTCTTTGGCCGCGGGGAAAAATTGGAGAGATGCAACACCTGACCAGCAGCAGCAGTTGATCAAAGAGTTTCGTACTTTGCTGGTATTTACTTATTCTGGTGCGATTACGCAAATCAAAGATCAGCGCATTGAATTTAAGCCAATGCGTGCCGCTGCAGATGATACTGAAGTCGAAGTCCGCTCGCAGGTCATTCAGTCACGTGGTGATCCAATTCAATTGAACTATCGCCTTGCTAAATCGGCGACAGGCTGGAAAATCTATGACATCAATGTTCTCGGTGCGTGGTTAGTTGAAACCTACAAAGGGACGTTTACTGAAGCGATCAGTAAAACAGGCATTGATGGATTGATTAAAACTTTGTCAGATAAAAATAAGAAGTTGGCTTCGGCGCCAAATAAGTCAACTTCTAAATAATAACTACTACGTAAGTGAGAGTTTTCTGTGTATAAATTAGCAGGTGAACTAACCCAGAACAATGCTCGAGTGCAAGTTGCTGCAGGCAATGCAGCGATTACACAAGGGCAGTTGGATTTTGATTTCTCCGACCTGGTGCAAATAGATTCCACTGCAGTTGCCAGCATGATTGAATGGCAACGCGAAGCTGCAAAAAAACATCAAACACTGCATTTTCATTCGGTGCCAGTAAGTGTGATCAGTTTGATACAACTTTACGGTCTGACCGGACAATTCCAGCTTTCCCCTGCCGAGCGACATTGACGCTTCGCGCCAGGGGACGGTTTTTCACTGCTTTTGCCGTGTGCCCTTTCAGTTTAAACACTGAAAATCCCCTATAATCAATAGTTTGGTCATTCTTCACGTAGTGGCGATGTAGTTGATTCATCATTTTTCCGATTTCTTTTTGAGCACATAAGTGCAAACACGCCAAATGGCAGCCATACAAATAAGTAATATCCAAAAGCGTTACCACTCTCTTCAGGCATTGGGGGGCGTTTCTCTGGCGATAGAAGAAGGTGAATTTTTCGGACTTCTGGGGCCAAACGGTGCTGGAAAGACGACGCTGATTTCGATTCTCGCCGGACTTAACAGAGCGGATGCGGGAACGATTACGGTACAAGGCCATGATGTGGTCAGTGACTATCGCAATGCCCGTAGTAAGCTTGGCGTCGTGCCGCAAGAGTTGGTATTTGATCCATTTTTTACCGTACGTGAAACCTTGCGTATGCAGTCTGGCTATTTTGGAATCAAAAATAACGACAAGTGGATTGACGAGATCATGGAAAACCTTGATCTGACGAACAAAGCTGATACCAATATGCGCGCGCTGTCGGGTGGTATGAAACGTCGAGTGTTGGTAGCACAAGCTCTAGTTCACAAACCGCCAGTTATTGTCCTGGACGAGCCAACGGCGGGTGTGGACGTTGAATTGCGTCAGACTTTGTGGAAATTTATCGCGCGCCTCAATCGTGAGGGACACACCATTGTTCTGACCACGCATTATCTGGAAGAGGCGCAGGCCTTGTGCAATCGTATCGCGATGCTCAAACAGGGAAAAGTAGTGGCGTTAGATAGCACAGCGGCATTGATTAAGCGAATTTCTGGTTCGCAGTTGCGGGTGACTCTGGCGGCGCAAGGTAATATCAATTTACCAACAGCCCTGCGCGCTAAGATCATTAGCCATGAAACGCCGTCTGATCCGCGTCAGCACATTTTGCGTGTAACCGATTATTCAGAAGTGGAGTCGATGTTGAGTGAATTCCGACTGGCAGGTTGCCTCATAGAAGATTTGCAACTGCTGCAAGCTGACTTGGAAGATGTCTTCCTGCAAATCATGGAAGGCTAAAAATGACGAACATGACTGGTTTTAATACTCTCTTGTATAAGGAAGTACTCCGTTTCTGGAAGGTAGCGACGCAAACTATTACTGCGCCTATCATGACCGCTTTACTGTATTTGTTAATTTTTGGTCATGTACTTGAAGATCATGTGCAAGTCTATCCTGGGGTTCGCTATACCGCGTTTCTCGTGCCTGGCCTGGTGATGATGAGTGTTTTGCAGAACGCCTTTGCGAACTCTTCGTCATCCTTAATCCAATCAAAGATTACTGGTAATTTGGTGTTTGTTTTGTTGCCTCCATTGTCTCATTGGGAAATTTTCGGTGCCTATGTGTTGGCAGCGATATTGCGTGGTTTGGCAGTTGGCGCTGGTGTATTTATTGTCACCGTCTGGTTCGCTAATTTAAGTTTTTATTCTCCATTGTGGATCATCTTGTTTGCCTTGCTGGGCGCGGCAATGTTGGGTACGATGGGTCTGATTGCGGGTATTTGGGCTGAGAAATTTGATCAGTTGGCCGCATTTCAAAATTTCCTGATCATGCCAGCCACGTTTTTGTCGGGTGTGTTTTACTCCATTCATTCATTACCGCCATTCTGGCTGACATTGTCGCGCTTTAACCCGTTTTTTTACATGATTGATGGCTTCCGTTTTGGATTCTTCGGTCATTCAGATGTAGACCCCGTGAATAGCTTGGTCATCGTTACGATCTTCTTTATTTTGCTCGCAACCATAGCTTTGCAGATGTTGAAGAGTGGCTATAAGTTACGTCACTAATCTCACGTCAATAAGCTCACGTCAATTAGCTTGTGTCATTAATTTAGTTTTAGAAAGATACGCCGTGTTTCCTACCCCTGATCAAATTAAAAATTACATTGCAGCTGGTTTGGAATGTACTCACCTGGAAGTCGAAGGCGACGGCCAGCATTTCAATGCAGTCATTGTTTCTGCCGCATTTGCTGGCAAGCGTCCGATTCAGCGCCATCAATTGGTCTATGCCGTTTTGGGCGATCGCATGCGCGAAGAAATCCATGCTTTATCAATGAAAACCCTGACGCCAGAAGAGTACCAAGCATAATGGATAAATTATTGATTACCGGCGGTTCCCGCCTGAATGGTGATATTCGCATTTCCGGCGCGAAAAACGCGGCGTTACCGATTCTGTGCGCGGCCTTATTGACGTCTGATGAGCTAGTCTTGCATAACGTTCCTTCATTGCAAGACGTTAGCACCATGTTCAAATTATTACGCCAGATGGGTGTCAGCATAACGCAAGAAGATGGCGTGACGACCCTAAGAGGCAATGCGATTGATAAGCTCGAAGCACCATACGATATGGTGAAAACCATGCGGGCATCGATTCTGGTATTGGGACCGTTAGTCGCCCGTTTTGGCGAAGCGAAAGTGTCGTTGCCTGGCGGTTGCGGCATCGGCTCGCGTCCGGTTGATCAGCACATTAAAGGCTTACAAGCCATGGGTGCTGAAATTACGATTGAGGCTGGTTATATTCATGCCAAAGCGTCGCGTTTAAAAGGTACCCGTGTCGTTACCGACATGATTACCGTAACCGGCACAGAAAACCTGCTTATGGCAGCTACCTTGGCGGATGGAATAACAATTCTGGAAAATGCTGCACGCGAACCCGAAGTGACCGATCTGGCAAATCTGCTGGTGGCCATGGGTGCGAAGATCGAAGGTATCGGCACCGATCGCTTGGTTATTGAAGGGGTTGAACGCTTGCATGGTGCGACCCATACCGTCATTGCTGATCGCATAGAAACAGCGACTTTCTTGTGCGCTGTTGCGGCAACGGGCGGAGATATTCGTGTTACACATACTCGTACGGATATTTTGGATGTGGCGTTAGATAAATTGCGTGAAGCCGGTGTGATTCTGACTACTGGCCCTGATTGGATTCGTGCGCAGATGAGTGCGCGACCAAAGGCCGTCGGCTTCCGTACGACTGAGTACCCAGGTTTCCCGACGGATATGCAAGCGCAATTCATGGCAATGAATTGTATCGCCGAAGGTAATAGTCGCGTCACCGAGACCATCTTTGAAAATCGTTTTATGCACGTGCAGGAAATGAATCGTCTCGGCGCAAAAATCGAAATTGACGGGCATACAGCAATGGTGAATGGCGTCGATAAACTCATTGGCGCACCAGTTATGGCCACCGACTTACGTGCCTCCGCATCGTTGGTCATCGCTGGTATGGTGGCTGAGGGTGAAACTCTGATTGATCGCATCTATCACTTAGATCGCGGCTATGACCGCATCGAAGTGAAACTGTCTGCGGTCGGTGCCAATATTCAGCGAGTGAAATAATGACGACACAACTGACATTGGCATTATCCAAAGGCCGTATTTTTGAAGAAACACTGCCGTTGCTAGAAGCTGCAGGCATACGTGTAACTGAGGATCCGGAAAAATCACGCAAGCTGATTTTGGCAACCAATGACCCCGCAGTGCGCGTGATCATTGTCCGTGCATCTGACGTACCGACCTACGTTCAATACGGCGCGGCTGATTTTGGCGTGGCCGGTAAGGATGTGCTACATGAGCACGGCGGTGAAGGTTTGTATCAACCTATCGATTTAAATATTGCGCGTTGTCGCATGTCAGTGGCAGTGTCTGCAGGTTTTGATTATGCAAAAGCGGTGCGTCAAGGTGCGCGTTTGCGCGTAGCGACCAAATACACAGAAACCGCACGTGAGCATTTCGCCAGCAAGGGCGTACACGTTGACTTGATCAAACTTTATGGGTCGATGGAATTGGCACCTTTGGTTGGTTTATCAGATGCCATCGTCGATTTGGTCAGTACCGGTAATACCCTGAAGGCAAATAATTTGGTTGAAGTTGAACATATCATGGATATTTCGTCGCGTTTGGTGGTGAATCAGGCGGCATTAAAATTAAAACGTGAACGGTTGCAACCTATCCTTGAAGCATTTGATCGCGCCTCCAAATTAAATCAGTAAATTTTTCAGAGAAAAGCATGGCTTCACTTATTACCCGGCTCGATTCTGCCGATGTAGATTTTTCTACGAGATTGTCGTCATTGCTCGCATTTGAAGCGAGTGAAGACGAAGCAATAGACCGTGCCGCAGCGCAAATTCTGGCGAGCGTGAAGGCGAATGGCGATACCGCAGTCATCGAAGCGACGAATCGTTTTGATCGCCTGCAGGCGGCTAGCGTTGCTGAACTGGAATTGTCGCAGGATGAAATGCTGGCAGCCTTGCAATCCTTGAGCCCGGAACGTCGCACCGCACTAGAAACAGCGGCGCAGCGAGTCCGTGCTTATCACGAAGTGCAAAAAACCGAGTGTGGTTCAGCTGGCTTTAGTTATACAGAGTCTGATGGCACCGTATTAGGACAAAAAGTGACGCCTTTAGATCGCGTCGGAATTTATGTACCAGGTGGCAAAGCTGCGTATCCATCCTCGGTATTAATGAACGCGATTCCGGCAAAAGTCGCTGGTGTACAAGAAATTATTATGGTGGTACCGACACCAGATGGCGTGAAGAATCCACTGGTATTGGCCGCCGCAGCCATCGCTGGGGTCGATCGTGTATTTACCATCGGAGGTGCGCAAGCAGTGGGTGCACTGGCCTATGGTACGGCAACAATCCCGCAGGTCGACAAAATTGTCGGTCCTGGCAACGCCTATGTGGCAGCTGCTAAGCGTCGCGTTTTTGGTACGGTTGGTATTGACATGATTGCCGGCCCATCAGAGATTTTAGTGTTGTGCGATGGCACCACGAATCCGGATTGGGTGGCGATGGATTTGTTCTCGCAAGCGGAACACGATGAATTAGCGCAATCAATTTTATTGTGCCCTGATGAGGCGTATTTAGATGCGGTTCAAGCCAGCATCGTCAAATTGCTGCCAGCGATGCCGCGCCATGAAGTGATTCGCACATCCTTGGCGAATCGCGGTGCCTTAATCAAAGTGCGTGATATGGATGAGGCCTGTGAGATTGCCAATAGCATCGCCGCCGAACATTTAGAAATTTCTGCCGAAAATCCGCAGCAATGGGCAGATAAAATCCGCCACGCGGGTGCCATGTTTTTAGGTCGCTATTCGTCAGAAGCGCTAGGTGACTATTGTGCCGGCCCTAATCATGTTCTGCCGACTTCACGTACTGCAAGATTTTCTTCACCGCTAGGCGTGTATGATTTCCAAAAGCGTTCTTCGATTATTTTTGTTAGTGAAGAAGGGGCGCAGACACTCGGCAAAGTTGCTGCTGAGCTGGCGTATGGTGAAGGTTTGCAGGCGCATGCCCGTAGTGCAGAATTGCGCTTGAAATGAATGACCGCATGAGCCCAGACGCATGAAAACTGATTGGCGAAATCAGATTTTTTGTGAAGATGCGCTGCAAGGTTTAGCGCGTTTGCCTGACGCCAGCATCGATTTATTGCTGGCCGACCCACCGTATGGGCTTGGTAAAGATTATGGCAATGATTCCGACAAGATGGAATCATCAGCCTATCTGGAGTGGATGGCGCAATGGATAGATGCCGCGCTGCCTAAGCTGAAAACGAATGGCAGTTTGTATATTTTCCTGACATGGCGGTATTCGCCAGAAGTGTTTGTGTTGCTCAAGCAACGCATGACCATGATGAATGAAATCATCTGGGACCGAAGGGTGCCATCGATGGGAGGTAGTGTGCGCAAATACTCTTCCGTGCATGACACCATCGGTTTTTTTGTCAAAGCCAAAGATTATTATTTTGATCTGGACGCGATACGGATCCCGTATGATGCTGCCACCAAAAAGGCGCGCAGCCGGAAAATTTTCGAAGGTGCAAAATGGTTGGAGCTTGGCTTTAACCCTAAGGATGTCTGGAGTGTTTCACGGCTGCACCGTGAACATGCGGAACGCGAAGAGCATCCCACTCAAAAACCGCTTGAAATTATCGAGCGTATTATCAAAGCCTCTTGCCCACCCGGCGGCGTGGTTCTTGATCCATTCATGGGCAGCGGTACCACCGCAGTAGCTGCAAAACGTTGTGGGCGTGATTTTGTCGGATTTGAATTAAATCCTGATTATTGCGCAATGATAGAAAGACGCCTGAGTTTACAAGCGACACCAATGTCGTCAGAGGCGCTTGTATAACGACGAATGGGGGAGTATGTGGTTTTTGGCTACATACTATCATCTAGCTTTAAAGGCTTCTTCGCTTTTGAAATGCCATACTGCTTGGAGTATATGGAATGAGTAGCAGCAACATAACAAATATAATTCGCCCTGAAATTACCAGTTTATCGGCCTATCACGTGCCAGAATCTGCTGGTTATGTGAAACTTGATGCAATGGAAAACCCATTTGTTTTGCCAGAAGAAATGCAACAAGAACTGGGGCAGCATCTGGCGCAGGTCGCCATGAATCGGTATCCGGTGCCTTCTTATAGTAGTCTAAAACACATCATTGCTGAAAAATTAGGCGTACCAGCTGGACATGACATTATTGTCGGTAATGGCTCAGACGAATTGATCGCGATGATGTCGGTGGCCTGTGCTAAGCCGGGTGCCAAAGTGCTGGCGCCACTACCTGGTTTTGTGATGTACGCCATGTCAGCCAAATTTGCTGGACTCGAGTTTGTTGGCGTACCTTTACATGCCGATTTTACGTTGGATAAAGTAGCGATGCTGGCGGCAATTGTCGAACATCAGCCTGCTATTATCTATTTGGCATATCCTAACAATCCGACTGGTACCTTGTATGATGCAGATGACATGGCCGAGATTTTACGTGCCGTCGGCAATACGGGTGTGGTCGTTGTGGATGAAGCCTATCAGCCATTTGCCCAGACTAGCTTTATGTCTCGTCTCGCCGAGTTTGATAATCTGGTGGTGATGCGTACCGTCTCCAAACTGGGTCTGGCAGGTATTCGTCTCGGCTACATGGCTGGCAATAATGCCTTGATGGCTGAATTTGAAAAAGTACGTCCGCCCTACAATATCAATGTATTAACGCAGGCCGCTGCCGAATTTGTCTTGCAAAGAGTTGAAGTATTAGACGCGCAGGCGGCAGAATTACGCGCGCAACGGGATAAATTGTCTACTGCCTTACGGGCAACACCAGGTGTCGAGGTTTTTCCATCGTCAGCGAATTTTTTGCTGATCCGTGTTGCAAATGCTGAACAAGTCTTTGCCAAATTGTTGAATCACAAAATTTTAGTCAAAAATGTAGGTAAAATGCATACTCTGCTTGAGAATTGTCTGCGTATCACAGTCAGTACTCAGGAAGAGAATGCGCTTTTTCTTGCTGCGTTTGCAGCTTCTATGCCATCAAAATGAATAACTCAACTCAACGCATTGCGGCGGTTACCCGCAATACCAATGAAACGCAAATCCGTGTTGCCATCAATCTCGATGGAACGGGTCAGCAAAAGCTCAATACCGGCGTCCCTTTTCTTGATCATATGCTGGATCAGATTGCGCGCCACGGCTTAATCGATCTCGATATCGAAGCAGTGGGTGATTTACATATCGATGCCCATCACACCGTCGAAGATGTCGGCATTACCCTGGGGCAAGCATTTGCCAAAGCGATCGGCGATAAAAAAGGCATACGTCGCTACGGTCACGCTTATGTGCCATTGGATGAAGCCTTATCGCGCGTGGTGGTTGATTTCTCTGGTCGCCCAGGTCTGGAATACCATATCCCCTTTACCCGCGCCATGATCGGCGGCTTTGATGTTGATCTCACACGTGAATTTTTTCAGGGTTTTGTGAATCATGCGTTAGTAACCCTGCATATTGATAATTTACGTGGCGACAATGCCCATCATCAATGTGAAACCGTCTTTAAAGCGTTTGGACGTGCTTTGCGAATGGCCGCAGAACTTGATGCACGCGCAGCTGGTACTATCCCATCTACTAAGGGTAGCCTTTAATTTCACACTCCAGACTCTGTCCTGACATGCGCGTGATCACGAGTCGGCCATGTTGATACGGGGTAAATTATGATGAATAAAATTGTTGTTGTTGATTACGGTATGGGAAATTTGCGCTCGGTGGCGCAAGCCCTGCGTGCTGTCGCGCCTGAAGCAAATGTGCTTATTTCAGGCGAAGTCGCCGATATTCAGAGTGCTGACCGGATCGTTTTACCTGGTCAGGGCGCGATGCCAGATTGTATGCGTAGTTTGCGTGATTCTGGGGTGCAAGAGGCAGTGCTGGAAGCCTCCCGTAGCAAACCTTTGTTCGGTGTCTGCGTTGGCGAACAAATGTTGTTCGATCTGAGTGAAGAAGGACAAACACCAGGTTTAGGTTTGTTACCAGGTAAGGTCGTACGCTTTGCACTCGATGGTCAATTGCAAGCTGACGGTTCGCGCTTTAAAGTGCCACAAATGGGATGGAACCGGGTGCAACAATCACGGTCTCATGCTTTGTGGCAAGATATACCGGATGAGGCGTATTTTTATTTTGTGCATAGTTACTATGCACAACCGGAAAATACGATGCATACCGTGGGTTTAACTGATTACGGTCAGCCGTTCTCATGTGCTGTCGCACGTGACAATATTTTTGCAACACAATTCCATCCGGAAAAGAGTGCACAAGCTGGCTTGCAACTGTATAAAAACTTTGTACACTGGAAGCCCTGATGACAGCCTTGCGTCCTCACAGGCGCATCGTTTTCATCAAGTTCACTTAAATTGGCTATTTTGATTTTTTACTGTCTTTTAGACGCTTATATTTCTTTTACATCATGTTGCTCATCCCTGCTATCGACCTGAAAGATGGTCACTGCGTACGCCTCAAACAAGGTGATATGGACCAAGCCACCGTGTTTTCTGAGGATCCTGCCGAAACTGCCCGTCATTGGCTCAAGCAAGGCGCACGCCGCTTGCATTTGGTCGATCTGAATGGCGCATTCGCCGGTAAACCTAAAAATGAAGCGGCAGTAAAAGCAATTATTCAGGCGGTGCGCGATTACGCTGAAGAGACCGATACAGACGAAATTCCAGTACAGCTCGGTGGCGGTATTCGCGACCTCGATACCATCGAGCGTTATCTGGATGGCGGGCTCTCGTACATCATTATCGGCACAGCTGCCGTCAAGAATCCTGGTTTCCTGGCAGACGCCTGCAGCGCATTTCCAGGTCAGATCATTGTAGGTATTGATGCCAAAGATGGTAAAGTCGCAACGGATGGCTGGAGTAAATTATCCGGTCATGAAGTGATCGATCTGGCACAAAAATTTGAAGGTTATGGTGTTGAAGCCATTATTTATACTGATATTGGTCGCGACGGCATGATGGGCGGTGTGAATATCGACGCCACAGTCAAATTAGCGCAGGCCGTGAGTATTCCAGTTATTGCTTCTGGTGGTGTCCATAATTTAGCCGACGTCGAAGCGTTGTGCGAAGTCCAGGCCGAAGGTATTGAAGGCGTGATTTGTGGTCGCTCAATCTATGAAGGCACGCTGGATTTGTTGACGGCGCAAGACCGTGCCGATGAACTTACCGACGATGGCGTTGCGTATTACATAGAAGAAGACGCCGAATGACATTAGCCAAACGTATTATTCCTTGTCTCGACGTGACTGCGGGTCGTGTCGTGAAGGGAATCAATTTTCAAGAGTTGCGAGACGCCGGTGATCCGGTCGAGATCGCCCGTCGCTATGATGCACAAGGTGCTGACGAGATTACCTTCCTTGACATCACTGCCTCATCCGATGGTCGTGATTTGATTCTCCCAATTATCGAGGCCGTGGCTTCTCAGGTTTTTATCCCACTGACTGTTGGTGGTGGCGTTCGCACCGTCGCTGATGTGCGCCGCTTGTTGAATGCTGGCGCTGATAAGGTCGGAATCAATACGTCAGCCGTAACAAATCCACAATTAGTGGCCGATGCTGCGCAAAAATATGGCTCGCAGTGTATCGTAGTGGCGATTGATGCTAAAAATGTTGGTCCCGGAAAATGGGAAGTATTCACCCACGGCGGACGCAATGCAACAGGTCTGGATGCGGTTGAATGGGCAAAAAATATGGCCAAACTAGGCGCTGGCGAGATTTTGTTGACCAGCATGGATAAAGATGGGACGCGTTCTGGTTTTGACTTGGGATTAACCCGTGCAATTGCCGACGCCGTATCGATCCCGGTGATTGCATCAGGTGGCGTTGGTAATTTGCAAGATTTGGCTGATGGCATCAAAATAGGCGGAGCGGATGCCGTTTTGGCCGCCAGTATTTTTCATTATGGTCAGCATACAGTTGGCGAAGCAAAGCAATTCATGGCAGCGCAACAAATTCCGATGAGGTTGGTATGAGTGCCGCTAAATGGCTAAATAAAGTGAAGTGGGATGATCAAGGGTTGGTACCTGTGATTGCTCAGGAAGCCAGCAGCAATGATGTATTAATGTTTGCCTGGATGAACCGTGAAGCGTTATCCAGAACAGTTGAGCTGGGTGAGGCTGTCTATTGGAGCCGCTCACGTAAGAAATTGTGGCACAAAGGTGAAGAATCTGGCCATGTGCAAAAGGTCAAAGAAATTCGGCTCGACTGCGACGAAGACGTGGTTTTGCTAAAGATCGAACAAATCGATAGTATCGCTTGCCATACTGGTCGCCATTCGTGTTTCTTTCAAAAATTTGAAGGGAGCTTAAACGACGGTGACTGGCATGCTGTGGATCCCGTATTGAAAGACCCGGAAAGTATTTATAAATGAATGCATCCCAAGAGCAAGTTTTACAGCGACTGTCTGACATAATCGAAAGCCGCAAGTTGGCCAACGGCGGCAACCCTGACACTTCCTACGTCGCCCGTCTATTTTCCAAAGGCGATGACGCTATTCTCAAAAAAATCGGTGAAGAAGCGACGGAAACAGTGATGGCGGCAAAAGACGCGCGGGTATCTGGCGACCATACTAAAGTCTTGTATGAATGTGCTGATTTGTGGTTTCATTCACTTGTCATGTTAGCGCAGTACGATCTGCGCCCGCAGCAAGTCATCGATGAGCTGGCCCGGCGCGAGGGACTTTCTGGTTTGGATGAAAAAGCCGCCCGGTCAGAGAAGTAGCCTGAGCAAGGTCGAAAAAGTCTAAAAGACTAAAAGACTAAAAATCAGTCAATAATAAATCAATTTTCTTGCCTCTTTGTTTAAAAGAAACGGATAAAACGTGGATAATTGTATTTTCTGTAAAATTGCAGCTAAACAAACTCCATCAACAATTGTCTATGAAGACGATGACTTGTTGGCATTTAAAGATATTAATCCAGCCGCTCCGGTACATCTGTTGGTGATTCCGAAAATACACTTAGATACCTTGTCATCGGCAAAAGCGGAACATGAAGCATTGCTTGGAAAAATACTCGGTTTGGCGCCTAAATTAGCTGCGGAACATGGTTGCGCTCCAGTTTTGCAGGCAGACGGTAAATATACTGGTGGCTATAAAACCTTGATTAATACGGGCACTGATGGTGGACAAGAGGTGTATCATCTGCATCTGCACGTCATCGGTGGTCCTCAACCTTGGCGTGGACAGAGCTAATTTATTATCTGAGAGTAAAACTCTCATCAGGAGTTGAAAATGGGTTCATTTAGTGGTTTGCATTGGATCGTCGTTTTAGTTGTTGTAATTTTGATTTTCGGCACCAAAAAATTGGGCAATATCGGTAGTGATCTTGGTAAAGCAGTCAAAGGTTTCAAAGATGGCATCAAGGGTGAAGAAGAAAAAGCACCTGTCGCTCAGGCGAATGCAGAAAAAACCATTGATGTTGACGCTAAAGAGAAATCAAAACTGTGATTTTTTTAGCAGTAGTCATCAGCCCGGGCAGATGCAATGATTGATTTAGGTATCAGCAAACTCGCTCTAATTGGCGTGGTTGCGTTAATTGTTATTGGCCCCGAAAAGTTGCCACGGGTTGCCCGCATGGCGGGTACCCTGTTGGGGCGAGCGCAACGTTATATTAACGACGTTAAGGCGGAAGTTAGCAAGGAAATTGAGCTCGATGAATTGCGCAAGATGCAAAAAGATGTCCAGGAAGCTGCGAATAATGTAGAGCAGTCTGTCGCGCAATCATGGAACGACACTTCCGAAGAATTGCGTACGATCGGTCAGGACGTAACGACGTCGGATGCGACATCAAGCGAGGTCTTTGTCAGCACTGAACAACTGGCACGCAAAGCAAAAGATTTTCGCCGTAAAAAGCTGACAAAAACATCCGCTATTCCAAGTTGGTACAAAAATCGCCATGGTCAACGTCAACATATTGTCTCTGGTTCAGCTCGCATGGCGCGACACCGCGCCAAATCTCGGCCTCCGATCAGTTTCTTTTAAGTCCATTTCTATGTCCCGGCGTTTTTTATTTTGGGTGGTATTCGCATGAGCGATAAAATTGAACCCAGCGTTGAGGAAAGTTTTATTTCTCATCTGGTCGAATTACGTGACCGTCTGGTAAAGGCCTGTTACGGCTTGGCGATCGCCACCGTGCTATTAATGTTATGGCCTGGCCCATCGGTGATTTATGATTTTCTGGCACAGCCTATGGTAGATTCCTTACCGGTAGGTTCGCAGATGATTGCCACTGGCGTGATTTCGCCTTTCATGGTGCCGATGAAAGTCACGATGTTACTGGCGGTCTTGGTCGCCTTGCCGTGGATCTTATATCAAGCATGGGCATTCATTGCACCTGGTCTATATGCTCATGAGAAACGCTTGATTGCACCGTTAGTGATTTCTTCATCACTTCTTTTTTTAACTGGCGTTGCGTTTTGCTATTTCATCGTCTTCAGTCGCGTTTTTAAATTTATTAATGCGTTTTCTCCAACCTCCATTCATATGGCACCGGATATAGAAAACTATCTGGATTTCATCATGTCAATGTGTCTCGCATTTGGCGTGACCTTTGAAGTGCCAGTGGTGGTCGTTGTGCTCGTTCGTATGGGACTGGTCTCGGTTGAGAAACTTAAAGCGATTCGACCGTATGTGATTGTTGGCGCGTTTGTGATTGCAGCCATTGTGACCCCACCTGATTTAGTGAGTCAGTTTTCACTGGCATTGCCTATGTGGTTGTTGTATGAGCTTGGCCTGATGATTGCACCGCTGTTTGTGCGTGTGACACAGGCGCCCGATAGCGTGGACTAAGTGATTTCAAAGATATCAGCTCAAAGCCGATTTAGAAAAAAGACGGGACGTCATTGACTATTTCCCGTCTTTTTAATTTTGCATTTGAAACGTGCATTTGAAATGTGCATTTGAAACGTGTATTTGAAACGTGCATTTGAAACGTTTACGCAGCGCGTAACCAATGCACCAGTGGCAGAGCACTCTGATATGCGTTGAGCAATGTTTGCTTGACTTCGTCACTACTTAAGCCTTGATACGGACACTCAGTCCAGACCATAAAATTTTTCAGCTTCAGGTATTCGATATGCTTGAGATCAGCGTCGTAGCCTTTTGGTGGACGCTTAAGTTTGCCTTCCTCTTGTAGTTCACCAAAAAACTGTTTGAGTTTTTTATCTTTCAGTAATTTTTCAAATCCAGCTTCATCATGAAGTATATGATCACGAATGGCTTTCAAGCGATCAGCAGGTGGCATATATTCTCCGCAGGCGAAAAAAAGTCTGCCGTTTGCATCTAACTGAAAGTAATATGCGGGGCCCCCGCCTTCGCTGGGTTTTTTTCGGCCACTCGGCAGAATAGATGATGAAAAAGTCGTCTTGTACGGGGATTTATCATGCCCGAAGCGGACGTCACGATTGATGCGGAATAAAGCTTTCTTCGGTTCACAGCCAGCAATCGCTGGGTCGAATTTTTGTATGCCGGCGATTAATTCGGTCACCAGTTGTAAAAATTCCGCACGCAGAATATCGTAACGTGGTTTGTTCATCACAAACCACGCTCTATTATTATTGTCTGAGAGTTCCGACAGAAAAGCTTGTAAGTCAATCAGGTGCATGAGGTTTTACTCTTCGCGTCGTGAGGGAGGTCGCTTACCGACCAGGATCTGCAGGGTAGGCTCTTGATTATTTCGTAAGACCGTAATTTTCGCTTTGTTTCCAGGTGTCAGCTGCGCAACCAGGTTCATCATCTCCATGGTTCCAGTAACAGGTTTGCCTTCGATGGTAACCAGAATATCGCCCGGCTTCATACCCGCTTTATCGGCGGGGCCACCGCGAATCACACCCGCAATGATTGCACCCGATTTCTGTTTGATACCAAAACTTTCCGCTAGTTCTGGAGTGATATCTTGTGGTTCAACGCCGATCCAGCCTCGGACTACCTGGCCTTGCGTAATAATGGATTCCATCACTGATTTGACAGTGGAAATCGGCGTTGCAAAACCAATCCCGACCGATCCGCCTGTTTGCGAATAGATGGCAGTATTGATTCCGAGTAAATTCCCATTGATGTCGACCAATGCACCACCAGAGTTGCCCGGATTGATCGCCGCATCCGTTTGAATAAAATTTTGGAATGCATTCTCAGTCAAATTTTTGCGGCCAAGTGCTGAGACGATACCCATCGTTACTGTTTGGCCAACACCAAATGGATTGCCGATCGCTAGCACGACGTCGCCAACCTGTGCAGCATCTTCATGCCCAAGGGTAATTGCGGGTAAGTTTTGAAGATCAATTTTAATGACTGCCAAATCCGTTTCTGGATCGGTTCCAACGACTTTAGCTGCGACGTTTCTGCCGTCAGCCAACGCCACATCAATTTCATCTGCGGATTCGACAACGTGATTATTCGTGAGAATATAGCCCTCGGGACTGACAATCACTCCCGACCCAAGGCTGGATTGACGCTCTGCTCTGGGACCGGCTTGCTCACCAAAAAAACGTCGCAAGGCAGGGTCATTGAGTAAAGGATTTCTGGAACGTTGTACTTCTTTTGATGTATAGATATTGACGACCGATGGCATTGCTTTTTGCGCCGCCAGACGGTACGAACCCTGCGCTGCCGCGCTTTTAACGGAGGTATCGGCTATTTTAAATGTCGGTGATGGACCCGCGCTATGACCAATACTCCAGGCATTATTTGCCCAGTCGGGTTTGAGGGTGGTTAAAATAAACCAAAACGCCAGACCGACCGTTACAGTCTGGGCAAATAATAACCATAGACGTCGCATAAGGTAAATAATGAGTAAAAATACAATAAATAGGGATCAACTGGCAACATTTCTAGCGACTGAATTACAGGTGTCGCGTATCCGTGATTATTGCCCAAATGGCTTGCAGGTGGAAGGGCGAAATGAGATTGGAACGATCGTCACCGGCGTCACCGCCAGCATCGCCTTGCTCGAAGCCGCAATTCAATATCAAGCCGATGCTGTTATGGTACACCATGGTTACTTTTGGCGTGGGGAGGACATGCGCGTGATTGGCCATAAGCAGCGGCGTTTGAAATTATTGCTGCAACATGACATCTCCCTATTCGGTTACCACTTGCCCTTGGATAAGCATCCCACCATCGGAAACAATGCGCGTCTGGCGGAGGTCTTAGGTTTGCGAGCGGACGGCAGGTTTGGCGAGGATGAACTGGGCTGGCTAGGCGGTATCGACGTCCCGGGAGTAATGACGATGGCAGATCTGCAAAATCATGTGGCGCGGCAGCTCGGAAGACAACCCTTACTCATTGGTGATCCGGCGCAGCGGGTTGGGAAGGTAGCATGGTGCACTGGTGCTGCGCAAGGAATGTTAGACCAGGCCATTGCTGCTGGCGCAACCGTGTATTTGAGCGGTGAAATCTCGGAACCTACCGTGCATCTGGCACGCGAAACAGGGGTTGCGTACCTGGCTTGTGGTCACCACGCGACAGAACGGTATGGGATACAAGCTTTAGGTGATTATCTGGCACAACAATTTGGTATCGTGCACCATTTCGTTGATATCGATAATCCGGTCTGATTTAAAAATGTAATCGATCCGAATACTTTGGGACATAATTCTGGCTAAGACAAACAACCTTTTGGTTGTTCGTCTTAGCCGGAAATGAAGAGGGAGAAGCGTCCGTCTTATTTATTCAGTGCGTCGCGAATTTCTCTGAGTAACAGCACATCTTCAGGCGTTGCAACTGGTGCTGGTGCCGGAGCTGGCTCATTGTTGCGCAATTTATTAACTAGTCTGACCATTTGAAAAATAACAAAAGCCAGGATAATAAAATTGACGGTCACAGTAATAAAATTACCGTAAGCCAAAACACCACCCGCTTTTTTCGCTTCAATCAAAGTGAGTTGTGCGCTCTGTCCGTTGAGTGGTAAGTAGTAGTTTGAAAAATCCAGGCCGCCAAATAATTTACCGATCACAGGCATGACCATATCAGCAACCAAAGAGTCAACAATCTTGCCAAATGCGCCGCCGATGATGACACCGACGGCCAGATCGACTACATTCCCTTTAGTGGCAAAGGTTTTGAATTCTTGCATCATGCTCATTGATAATCTCCGGTGAATGTTTGGCAAAGGCGCCGTAAGTAGAATTGACTGTATTTTAATGCGCAAAACAGTTAATTTATCGTTTTTGTTTGTCAATTATCTTTACATAAAATCACTGATTTTCAAATTTAGGCACAAAATGCCGTGCGAGAGCATGAACTAAGTCAAATAGAGGTGGAATTGTAAAAATATACGGGAAGTGTTGCTGTTTTGGGTAGTTTTTGCTTTAAAACCATATATAGCTACTTTATAATTTAATGTTGCTAGATGCGGGTTTGAGCTTCATCAAGTTTCGATTTTTGACAGATTGGGGTTGGTATGAGTAATGAAAAGCAGGTCGATTCCGGCCGTCGCGGTTTGCTCGTCGCCACTTGCGCGGCGGGTGGTGTAGCAGGATTAGCAACGGCAGGGGCACTTGTCAGTACCTTTCAGCCGTCAGAGCGTGCGAAAGCAGCTGGCGCTCCGGTAGAGGTAGATATCTCTGCTTTAAAACCAGGTGAAATGACCACCGTTGAATGGCGTGGTAAGCCAGTATGGATTTTAAAGCGGACACCTGACATGTTGGCCACTTTGCCAAAAACCGAAGATAAGGTCGCAGACCCAGAGTCTAAAAAACCTTACACCATGGAATTGCCAGAGTATTGCGACAAGCAAACGCGCTCACGCAAAGAACATTCAGATTTATTGATTGCTGTGGGTATTTGTTCTCATCTTGGTTGCTCACCAAGCTCAAAATTCCAGCCCGGCGCACAGCCTTCATTGCCAGATGACTGGCAAGGCGGCTTCTTGTGCCCATGTCACGGTTCGACATTCGATCTGGCCGGTCGCGTATATAAAAACAAACCAGCACCGCAAAATCTGGATGTGCCACGTCACATGTTTTTATCGGATACCAAAATTGTCATCGGTAAAGATGAGAAAGGTGAGGCGTAATCATGGCGTTTGTTGAGAAAAAGCTCCCGGCGGATGCACCCGTTATTGATAAAGCCCTTAATTGGGTCGATTCCCGCTTTCCACTGACTAAACTGTGGAACGATCAATGGGGTAAATACTACGCTCCAAAGAATTTTAATTTCTGGTACATCTTTGGCTCACTGGCGATGCTGGTGCTGGTCATTCAGATCGTTACCGGTATTTTCCTCGTCATGCATTACAAACCAGACGCTACTTTGGCGTTCGCCTCAGTTGAATACATCATGCGTGATGTGCCTTGGGGTTGGTTGGTGCGTTATATGCACTCCACTGGCGCATCGGCGTTCTTTATCGTGGTTTATTTGCATATGGCGCGTGCTTTCATGTACGGTTCCTATCGCAAACCACGTGAGTTGATCTGGTTGTTTGGTTTCGCGATTTTCTTGTGCCTGATGGCTGAAGCGTTCTTCGGTTACCTGCTGCCATGGGGTCAGATGTCGTATTGGGGTGCGCAAGTTATTGTTAACTTGTTTGGTGCGATTCCTTTCATTGGTCCAGATTTGTCCTTGTGGATCCGTGGTGATTATGTCGTTTCCGATGCAACTCTGAACCGCTTCTTCTCTTTCCACGTGATTGCAATTCCATTGGTATTGCTGGGTCTGGTTGTAGCGCATTTAATTGCTCTGCATGAAGTAGGCTCCAATAATCCTGATGGTATCGAGATCAAAGAAAACTTAGGTCCTGATGGTCATCCTGTTGATGGTGTTCCTTCACATCCTTATTACACTTTCCACGATATTTTTGGTGTGACAGTGTTCCTGACGTTGTTCAGTACAGTGATATTCTTTGCCCCAGAAATGGGCGGATATTTCCTGGAATACAATAACTTTATTCCTGCTGATTCCCTGAAAACGCCGCCGCACATTGCGCCAACATGGTATTTCACGCCTTTCTATTCGATCTTGCGTGCGACAACTTCTGAATTCTTGTTCGTCGTTCAAGCTGGTGTGGCCGCTTATGTCGCTTTGATTTTCTTGAAAACTAAATTGCCACAAGCAATCAAGTTTGCGATTGCTGGCGTTGCATTACTGGCGATTGCAGGCATGATGCCAGGCGCGTTGGATGCGAAATTCTGGGGTGTGGTGTTGTTTGGCGGTTCAGTTGTGATTCTGGCTTTCTTGCCTTGGATCGACCTGTCGCCGGTAAAATCTATCCGTTATCGTCCTGACTGGCACAAATTGGTTTACATCGTTTTTGCAATCACTTTCGTGACTTTGGGTTATTTGGGTGTACAACCACCTTCACCAATCCGTGAACGTATCTCTCAGGTTTGCGCAATCATCTACTTCAGCTTCTTCCTGTTGATGCCTTGGTGGAGTGCGATGGGTACCTTTAAACCAGTACCGAAGCGTGTAACTTTTACGCCTCATTGAGCAAATATAGCGAGGAAGAATAAGCATGAAATTACTTAAAAAACTGATCGCGACGCTGGCCTTTATTCCAGCAATGGTGATGGCAAATGAAGGAGGTTTTCCTCTGGATCACGCGCCAGACCGCTCTACCGATATGGCTGCATTACAAAATGGCGCGAAATTATTTGTTAATTACTGCCTGAATTGCCATTCAGCGTCGGCGATGCGTTATAACCGCTTGCGTGACATTGGTCTGACAGAAGATCAAATTAAATCTAATTTGCTGTTCACTGGTGAAAAAGTCGGTGATCTGATGAAAACCACGATGTCACCAAAAGATGCGAAAGCCTGGTTCGGTGCAGTTCCACCAGATTTATCGGTAATTGCCCGTGCCAAAGCATCTGATGCTGGCTCAGGCGCCGACTGGATTTACACTTATCTGCGTACCTATTACAAAGATGATTCACGTCCAACTGGCTGGAACAACATGGTTTTCCCGAATGTCGGCATGCCGCATGTGTTGTGGCAATTGCAAGGTGTTCGTACCGCAAAATTTGTCGAAGAGAAGGATCCGCACGACGAATCTAAGTCGGTTCACAAATTTGACGGTTTCGAAAAAGTTTCCGATGGAACATTAACCGCAGCAGAATATGACAACGCAGTCGGTGATCTGGTAGCATATCTACAGTGGATGGGTGAACCAGCACAAGCAACTCGCAAGCGTTTAGGTGCTATAGTTGTGATATTCATGGCGTTTTTGGCGACACTCGCATGGCGTTTGAATGCGTCCTACTGGAAGGAAGTTAAGTAAAAGCAATGTTTCTGTCTTGCGAAGTGAGTTAAATAACAAGTCAGAATTTTCTCAGATCGTCCGTTTTTCTCCGTCGTAGACGGACGAGTAATCCCTAGGGTGAGGTGCGCAAAACTGGCACCTCGCCCTGATCGTTTTTAAGGAACTATAAAAATGATGGTTCTCTACTCGGGCACAACTTGCCCATTTTCTCAACGTTGCCGTTTGGTGTTGTTTGAAAAAGGTATGGATTTTGAAATCCGTGATGTTGATTTATTCAACAAACCTGAAGATATTTCGACCATGAATCCTTATGGTCAGGTACCTATTCTGGTTGAACGTGAATTGATATTGTATGAATCCAATATCATCAACGAGTACATCGATGAACGTTTTCCGCATCCACAATTGATGCCAGCTGACCCATTGCAACGCGCACGTGCACGTTTGATGTTGTTTAATTTTGAAAAAGAATTGTTCGTTCACGTTCATACTTTGGAAAACGACAAAAATACCAGCTCTGCTAAAGTTCAAGACAAAGCCCGCGCTGAAATTCGTGATCGTCTGACGCAATTAGCACCTTTGTTTATCAAAAACAAATACATGCTGGGTGATGAATTCTCCATGCTGGATGTGGCTGTTGCACCATTGTTATGGCGCCTTGATCACTACGGTATCGAATTATCCAAAACGGCTGCACCTATCATGAAGTACGCAGAACGTATTTTCTCTCGTCCTGCTTATATCGAAGCATTGACGCCATCTGAAAAAGTAATGCGTCGTTAATCTATCGGATCATATCGTTAGATTGACAGATTAATATCTGCAGATCAAACAACAAGGCTGACTCGATGCATCAGGTCAGCCTTGTTGTTTTACGAACTGCAATCTATGCTTAATTATTTATACGTTTGAGTAACTCTTATGCAAGAAACATCTACCAAGCCTTATTTCATGCGCGCTATTTACGAATGGTGCACGGATAATGGCTATACGCCTTACATGGCTGTGAAAGTTGGCGGTGCCGCACAAGTTCCTATGGAATTTGTCCGTAACGGTGAAATTGTTCTTAATATCAGCTTTGGTGCGACCAGCGGCCTGAAAATGGATAATGAAGCCGTTGCCTTTAAAGCCCGGTTCGGCGGTGTTTCTCGCGAAATTTATGTGCCTGTGGCGAATGTTCTTGCCGTCTATGCCAGTGAAAATGGTCAGGGAATGGCATTTGAGGTTGATCTGAGTGAATCAACAGCAACAACAGAATTAGCTTCTAGCCAATCTGAAGAAAAACCTAAACCTGGCCTTGGTCTGGCTGCAGTAAGTTCCGGTCCAACTGATACCACAAGTCAAAATCCTGAAAAAGATCAAAAAAAATCAGAAAAGCCCTCGCTTAAAATAATAAAGTAGACTATAATCTTGGTCTTCGGAAGTGCTTGAGTAATCAAGTGCAAACGATAAGATTTCCGCCGGCTTAGCTCACTTGGTAGAGCAGTTGACTTGTAATCATCAGGTAGCCAGTTCGATTCCGGCAGCCGGCACCAGTAAGACTAAGGGCTCACAGAAATGTGAGCCCTTTTTTATTTCCAGTTCAAATTAAATGATCCTGGATGTAATCTCGAAATTACTACTCGCACTTAAAGATAATTCGCTAATTACTCAGGAATTGAGTCTCTCAATCCGATTAGCAAATGTGTCGAGGACGAGGGACGACAGCAGGGAAAAATGCGCACGGTTATCAGCGATGTACTGCTGCAGTAATTTTTCACAATGAGCATTGCGCCATAACCAACCGTATTCGCGGTCTTTCAGATGTGGGTGATGCCGTAATTCTTGGGGAATTGGTTTATCAAAATAACTCATACCCTCCCATAGAAACGGTAATAAGTCACAGCGATTAAAGGGCTTTTTCAAGAGTTTTGCACAATAACTATCGTGACGTAACGTGAAGTCAATAATTACCGGTGATGTATCGCCTTTGTCAACTGGTGATACCTGGATCCAGCAATGGTAATTGCTGATTTCTGACAGTTTTCTTGCGCTACGTAATTCTTTGCGATTTGGAGAAATGACGACATATTGATCAGAACCACAATCCATAATTTGTCCGCCACACACCGCAGTACATTGCGTGCCAGTCAGCATCGTGAGTACCTGTGCCCCAACGATTGCATACATAGAACATTTGCCGAAAGCCCCATGAGGGTGGGTTGTGTATCGAGCTGAAATAACTTCATGTACAGACTCATCAAGCAATGCCTGTACTTGCCTGGAAACGGGAAAAGAGAGAATAGTGCTGATTTCAGTGTCGGCAGGGCTCATGATGAACAGTGTGATTTATTGCAACACATTGTAACTAAAACCGCATCTTATTTCACAAATATTTACTTTTTAACCAAAATAGCAAGAATAAACCCGAAAATTGTGGCTTATTTAGCACTAAATAAATGTGCAAAGAGAGTGGTTGATGTCGTAAATGGGCAAAAGTGCCAACTCAGCCGAATAGACTTTACTTTCACGTGTTCAAATTAGCCGAACAAAGGTTTTGATCCGCTAAATGATGACGTCAGACAATGCAGCCCTGTATTTCTGAGTTGGGTGGATTTTCATGTTGCAGCTTACCTGTCCCGACTTCAGTAGCGAGCGATTCAGGAATACCATTTTTGACGGCAACGATTTGCGCCATGATAGATAGGGCAATTTCCGCAGGGGTTTTGCTGCCAATGTAGAGGCCAGCAGGGCCGTGCAAGGATTGCAGGCTGTCTTCAGGGATGTCGAAGTGGGTACGTAAGCGCTCGCGGCGGTGTTCGCTGTTGCGGCGTGAGCCGATGGCACCGACGTAAAAGGCTTGCGACTGTAAGGCATCGATCAGTGCCAGGTCGTCTAGTTTAGGATCGTGAGTGAGGGCAATCACTGCAGTGCGGGCGTCAGGCTGGAGGCGCAATATCAAATCATCCGGCATTTCTTCTGATACGGTTACACCGCTTAATTGCCAACTGGCACGGTATTCTTCGCGCGGATCGCACACGATCACTTCAAATCCCAGGCTTAATGCAAACTGACACAAAAAACGTGACAAATCACTCGCGCCAATAACGATGAGTCTGACTTGTGGGCCCATAAAGGTGATCAGTTGATCGTCGTTTAGTACAGGCACGCCGCCGCGTGTGCCGGCGCGTAGCTCTGCTTCGCCGGTGTGTAGATCAAGATGGCGTGCGATATTGCGTCGTTGTTCGCAGGCGAGCAATAACGCATCCAAGTGAGTACGATCGGTAATGGGTTCGAGGACTAACTCAATAGTACCGCCACAAGGTAATCCAAAACGATGTGCCTGATCGGCCGAAATACCATATCGTTGCACCTGTGGCAGTGCATCCGTGCAGACGGCTTGTACGCCTTCTTCACGGATGCGGCTGATCAGGTCATCTTCGATACAACCGCCAGAGATCGACCCTACGGTCTCTCCGCGTTCGTTAATCGCCAGCAACGAGCCGGGTGGCCGTGGGGAGGAACCCCACGTGCGGGCGACAGTGACTAAGATCACGGCCAGCCCTTGCTGTTGCCAGTGGCGGGCTGTACGTAAAACGATCGTATCGAGATCTTCCATGCGCTTTCTTTTGCGTTATTTATACATTAAATGGTAACTGACGAATTGGTTTGCCAGTTAGTTTATACACGGCATTGGCCAATGCCGGTGCCAGTGGCGGCAAGCCTGGTTCGCCCATGCCGGTCGGTGGTTCTGCACTTGGTACGATAAAGACGGCAATCTCAGGCATCTCAGTAATACGTGGTACCACGAAATCACTGAAATTACTTTGCTCAACCACACCATCTTTAAATGTGATTGCTGCGCCAGGTAAGCACATCGACAATCCCATTAGAGCCGCACCCTGCACCTGTGTTTCAATCGTGCGTGGATTGACCGCCAGATTGCAATGAACGCCGGCAGTGGCGCGGTGTAAAACAGGTTTGCCGTTTTTGAGAGAGGCCTCAACTACATAGGCGACAACAGTCTGGAAGGATTCATGTACCGCAACACCCCAGGCGTGACCTTTCGGCAGCGATTTTTTACCGTAGCCACTTTGCTCGACCGCTAACTGTAACGCAGCACGGTGACGCAGGTGCTTGTCGCCATAGGCCTCTAAACGATAGGCGACAGGATCTTTTTTGCTGGCGTGGGCGATTTCATCAATCAGCGTTTCCATGACGAAGGCGGTATGTGTCGAGCCGACGCTGCGCCACCACAAAACAGGCACGTTAAGTTTAGGATGATGAACCGTCAGTTTCATTGGCAGATCGTAGGGCTCACGCATCCCTTCCACGGCTGTATTGTCGATACCGTTCTTGATCATGAAGCCTTCAAACGGTGTACCCGCTGTGATCGACTGACCGACGATGACGTGATCCCACGCTAACACTTTGCCGTGCGCATCCAGACCAATGCTTGCCTGATGCAATTGCGCAGGGCGATAGTAGCCGCCACGGATATCATCTTCACGGCTCCACATGGTACGTACTGGGACGTCCATCCCCGCTGTTTTTACTGCCTTGGCGATAGAACATGCTTCAAAGACATAGTCACTGGTCGCGATTGCGCGGCGACCAAAACCACCGCCTGCCATTTGCACATTGACTTTAACTTGTTCCGGCTTGAGACCCAATACCCGTGCGGCCATCATGCCATCCAGACCAGGCATCTGACTACCGAGCCAGAGTTCAGCGGAATCGCTATTGAACCTGACGGTACAGTTCAATGGTTCCATTGGCGCATGCGCCAGATAGGGGAAGGTGAATTCAGCGTGAATCTTTTTGGCTGCAGTGCTGATGGGCGTGACATCGGCGTCAAAAAATTTGTTGCCCGTTTGCTTAGCTAGTTCGCGGTATTGGGCAAATTGCTTCTTGGTATCGACTTTTTCTACGCCAGACGTATCCCAGGTCACCTTGACGGTATCGCGACCTTGTTTCGCAGACCAGTAGCCATCACCAATAATCGCAATACCTTCGGCGCCACGGTCCAGTGGCACGCGTAACACTGCTTTCACGCCATGGACACGACGTGCTGCGCTGTCATCGAGTGTGGCAATCTTTGCGCCGAAAACGGGTGGACGTAACACGACAGCGGTTAATTGACCTGGCAAGTGCGTATCAATGCCGTAGCTTTGCTGTCCGCTGCTTTTTGCGATGCTATCGAGGCGGTTTGTTGGTTTGCCGATCAGGCGGAACTCTTTTGGATCTTTCAGTGTCACGGTTTCTGGTACTGGCTGAGCCATCGCTGCTTGAGCCAATTCACCGTAGCCGAGTTTGCGGCCATCGGGTGCAATCACTTCACCTGATGCGGTACGTAATTGTGCCGGAGCGATATTCCAATGTTTCGCAGCGGCAGCGATTAACATCGCACGTGCACGCGCGCCCAGCTCGCGGTATTGCGTGAAGCTATTTTTGATCGAGTTAGAGCCACCTGTGAGATGCAAACCCATCACTGGATCAACATAGGCGCCGTCGCTATTGCCGTGCTTGCTATGAACTTTCGACCAGTCTGCATCGAGTTCTTCTGCCAGGATCATCGGTAGTGCCGTTTGCACGCCTTGGCCGAAATCGAGACGGTTGATGGTAACGGTCACTGCCCCGTCCGCAGTAATTTCAACAAACGCAGAAGGTTGTTGTGTCGGACTTAGTGGCTTTGCTGCGTCGCTGGCAGCCTGAGCCATTGATAATGCTGGGAATGCACCGAGGGCAAAACCACCAATGCCAGCCAGCTTCAAAAAGTGACGGCGGGATGGGGTTGCTGGTACGTCCGGGTTGTCGCGGTTCAGAATGTGCTGCAATGCACGCGGTAATTCGCTGTAATCGATATTTGGTAACATGGTCTTATCCTCAGGCTATGGCTTTAGCTGCATCAGCGATGGCAGCACGGATACGGGTGTAAGTACCACAGCGGCAGATATTGCCTGCCATGGCTGAATCAATTTCTGCGACAGTCGGTTGTTTGCCACGTGGCAGCGACTTTAAGAATGCGGTCGCGCTCATGATCTGACCACTCTGACAATATCCGCATTGCGCCACATCATGCTTTACCCACGCGGCATGGACAGCACTACCTACTTTATCGTCGCCACCGGTTGCTGCCTCGATGGTAGTAATTTTCTTGCCTTCGGCGACAGAAATCGGTGTTACACAAGAGCGAATCGCCTGGCCATCAAGATGCACTGTACATGCGCCACACAACGCGGCACCACAACCAAATTTTGTACCAGTCAACCCCAGTGCGTCACGCAGCGTCCATAAAATGGGTGTATCGGGTGGAACATCCACGGCGGCGGTTTTGCCGTTAATAGTCGTGTTGATCATGACAACCTCCAGTTGTTGATAGAGAATAGGGGGAGAGGAAAAGCGAAGTGTAAGGAAAAAAGTATTAAACAGTATTAAACAGTATTAATTTTATGATCGTGTGCCAAAAATTTTAACAAAAGTATTGTCTGTCGGCAGGTCGAATTTGTGCTTGCCTAATTCGCTTTATTTCTTGCCTATTCCGATGAATTCGTATCAGCAATAGGCAACTCCCGATTGAAAATGTTACGCTAAGGCTATTCAATAAAAGCTACAATGAGCATATGGAAATCGAAACGCAGACATTATTGGCAAGCGGAAATACTTTAGCGATCCTGGCTAATCAGATTGCCTATTTCGATGGTGATCATGTTACCGCTATTCCTGGGCTGACGATCTACAGACGCAGCAATATTACTGAACCCATGCACTGTATCTACGGCCTCGGTTTGGGTTTGACGGTGCAAGGTCGCAAGCGCGTGACTTTAGGCGAGGAGGTGTTTGAATATACACCAGGTCAATCTTTAGTTACCTCGCTTGATTTACCGGTTGTATCACATGTCACACATGCCACTGCTGCAGAACCATTTTTGGGTATTGGCCTCGCGCTGGATGCACGCACAATTATGCAATGCGCCGCGGACATGAATTTTTTACCGCCACTTAAGTCGGCGACTTCACTGGCTATGTCTGTCGTGACGCTGGATCAAGGCTTGGTAGATACGATTACACGGTTGCTGAAATTATTGCAAGAACCCGAACTCATTCCCATTGTCGCTCCCCTGATTAAACAAGAAATCATCGTACGATTATTGAAAGGTGAACATGGTCCAACGCTACGTCATTTGATCACTATTGGGTCGCAAGGCCAACAAATCGCACGCATCATTACCTGGTTAAAGCAGCATTATGCTGAAGATCTTTCTATGGATGACCTTGCCAGCAAGGCACATATGAGCCCATCCACTTTCAGGCAGCATTTCCGGGCGGTAGCTGGTCTCAGTCCACTGCAGTATCTTAAACATCTGCGTTTGCAAGGTGCCAGACAACTCTTGTTGAATGAAGATATCGATGCGACGAGCGCCGCTTTACGCGTCGGTTATGAAAGCCCATCGCAATTCAGTCGCGAGTACACGCGGCTCTTCGGCGCGCCACCTATAAGAGATATACGACGGGCGCGGGAAGTGGCTTGAGTCTTGGAATTTTCATTCGGCTTCTTGACCTGATAAGCTCTTGTCAGATAGTTTGCTCACCAGATCCGCTTTGTCGTGATATCAGTGCCTGAGAAAAAATCATTTAAATCAATTGATCCCCGCGTTCCTCAGCACTACTTCTCTCGTCCTTGCGTAGCAAGGTCTGGGTATCTTCGATACTATTATTTTCAATTAAGACATTGTTTGAACTAAGCAGGTTGATTGCCGCTTCAGCACTATCTTTTGTGAAGTCTGACGATGGCACAATAATGCGTTTATTGCGAATGATTGCACCATCAGCAGC
Organism: Undibacterium sp. SXout20W; assembly: GCF_049340285.1. Taxonomy (NCBI): domain Bacteria; kingdom Pseudomonadati; phylum Pseudomonadota; class Betaproteobacteria; order Burkholderiales; family Oxalobacteraceae; genus Undibacterium; species Undibacterium sp. SXout20W. The sequence goes on from NZ_JBMPPH010000018.1 coordinate 61,084, forward strand.
GTGCAATTTTAAAGCAGCCTGTAGTGTTGCTTTATCTTTGTCGCAGAGTTTGATGATGAAGGTATTGCCCAACATGATAGGACGACGGCCATACATGTAGACCGCTACTTTGCCGTCAACTTCAATTACGCTATTCTTCGTGCAAAACAGTTTCGTCACCCGGAGGATATTGGCTTTCCGAGCAGTATTCATGAAAGTAAATTTTTAGGCAGAAAGTTATATCCTCTGAGATTTATTAAAACAATGACTGCGATTTAATTGTGTAATTCATAGACATCATTTTAACTAACTTGGCTTCATGGATGGCGCCTCGATGGTCGTTGATTCTTGAGAGGAGAATCGAGAAGTTTTGCCATAGTCGCATCATCGATGCGACCGATGATTGAAATGCGCACACGTACTCAATGTACCCCAGGCTCACCAATCGCTAATGGCCGACGGAATATGGAGCGGAACTCATTATTTTTTTCTATGCTGCTGCTTTTTTCGTCCCAGTTTTTTACTAGCGTGTTGATGCCGTAAATACGGTTGTTTTCGATGACAACGTCTTTGCTGTCAATCAGCGAGATCGCCGCTTTGGGGGCTGCATCGCCCATGCTTTCTATAATGATGTCGTTGTTGCGAATGATTGTGCCGTCGGCCTGATGCAGTTTGATGGCTGCCGCACTTTCAACAGCAGCTTTGCCTTTGAAGATGATGATGTTGTTTTCGATCAGCTGGTTCGGGCCAAATAGATAGATGGCGGCATGACCATCGGTGATTTCTATGGTGCTGTTGCGGATGATGTTGGCAGCGCCGTCCATGCCGATGGCTTTGCATGACACACACTTGACGCCGTCACCAATCGTGTCGGCTTCTGTTCTAATGTGATCAATCAGGTTTTCTGTTTTTTGATAGGCAATCGCGGATGGCGGTAATTTTTTTAAAAATTTTTGAAACTCATTTTCTGCCATTCCTATCGTTTGTGGTGAATCATACATTGCCTTAAAGTCAGAAAGCAGACTAGCCATAGGTGCATTCAGTAAAATTGCCGAATCAGTTCGACTTTTGATTGATCCATGACGGATCGTTATATGGCTCAATCTACCTTTCTCGCCCCAAGCACGTATCCCTGGCATTCCCAAAACCTCCGCACTCATCACAAAACCATGCAAATCAAGTACCACATCCGATGTACGAATGTCTAACATCACACTGCCTGTTGCACTTCTTTCTCCTCCTTCACTGAAGACATACATCCGTGGCACCTTGAGATCATGTGTCAGACAATATTCTCCTGGCTGAGTGATGTCCGGTACAGTAACCGGTGTATATCCACGCATGACTTTTTCTAATGGACGGCAGTTATATTGTGCATTTGCCGTGTTCAAAAACAATATCATGCTTATGACGAAAACAGTATTATGAAGCTTCATTTCGGACACTCCGTTGTTGGTAAAATTGTTCCAGGATAATCATCCTGTTTCAGACGCTTTCCATCTTTATCGCATAGGTTTTTGTTACGGTTTGCTTCGGCCTCGGTTCTGTCATAACGGTCTTTGCCAAGATTTTTGGGATCGCTAATCGACAAATCGATGGCTCGTGTTGTTTGATCTTCATTGACGGCCTTATAATTCCAGTCAGCAAGAGCTTGATTAAGCTTATCAAACTTATCTTTAAAATCCGTTTTATCCTTCTCACGCTCCTGAATCGCATTAAACGCCTCAGCAACCTTTTGCACATCCTTCCAGTCCTGCGCTTTACCAGGGTCTCCATAGGCTTTGAGTTTCTCAAACACTTCGCTTTCCATTTCCAGGGTTCGCGCTGCATTATTGTTCCAGTTGTAGCACCCCGCCAATCCACAGCCCATCTGAACATTCCATGTATAGTCCGGGTTTGAGTCGTACAAACCATGTCCTATGCCAAACTGGGTTCCTAAGATCGGTGCTGTCCAGACGGCATCAAAGGGGATGTTGTCAGGATTGCGATGACTGAAGGTGTCTTCAAAGGCGTGTAAATATTCGCCAAAAAACTGTAATTGTCCGCAACCTGTTGGCGCATTTTTTGAGGCCGCTAATAAATTCTGCAATTGTGGGCTGTCCGGGTTGGCGATTGGGTGTTGCTGCTGATCGTAGCCGGTTTCGAGTTGTCCGGCGGGGGTGTAGCTATGCACGCTCAATGCACCCCTGGCTCACCGATCGTCAACGGTCTGCGAAACAGGGAACGGAATGCATTGTTCTTGTCGATGCTGTTACTTTTTTCGTCCCAATTTTTGACTAGCGTGTTGATGCCGTAAATACGGTTGTTTTCGATGACAACGTCTTTGCTGCCAATCAGCGAGATCGCCGCCTTGGGAGCCTCATCGCCCATGCTTTCTATAATGATGTCGTTGTTGCGAATGATTGTGCCGTCGGCCTGATGCAGTTTGATGGCTGCTGCACTTTCAACAGCAGCTTTGCCTTTGAAGATGATGATGTTGTTTTCAATTAACTGGTTCGGGCCAAATAGATAGATGGCGGCATGACCGTCCGTGATTTCTATGGTGCTGTTGCGGATGATGTTCGATGCGCCTTTCATGCCGATGGTGACGATCTTAGATTCTATTTTCATGCGCTCAATGAGATGCTCTGTTTTTTGATAGGCATCGGCGCTCTTTGGGAGAATTTCTAGAGTCTCACGTAAGTCACGTTTTTGACTTTCAAGTAGATCTTCTTTAGTTACACCACCGACCAAATAATAGAAATCAGTAAAGATGCTTCCATTAGGCCTGTTGAAGTCAATTCCTGATCGAGTCCGACTCTTGAGTGTGCCATTGCGAATCGTGATGTTTTGATTGCCTAGTGTTTTCTTCCAATAACTTGAACTGACGCCTCCCATACCTTTTGTATCAGCGTTTAGAGTAAATTCATGAAAATCAATAACGATATTTGACGCTCTAATAGTAAGCACGCCACTTCCATCATATGATCGCTCCCCTTCAGAAAAAGAAGATCTCCTTGGCGTAGTAATGGAGTGTGTTAGACAGTATTCTCCAGATTGTTTGATTTCTTTTGCAACTACCCACATAAACTCATCTGGATTTACAGTCTCTATTGAAATACAGGAAGCTTCGACGTGGCCATAACTTGATAATGTACTTACTATAACTATACAAAGAATGTTTAGTAATTTCATTTTGAACACTCGTCTTCTGGTAGGATTGTGCCGGGGAAGTTAGATTTCTTCAGACGATTCCCGTCTGTATCGCAGAGATTTTTATTGCGTTTTTCTTTGCCTGAACTTTCTTGATAGCGATCCTCTTCAAATAAATCAATTGCTCGTTTCGAACCATCAGGATTCGTTGCCTGATAGCCCAACTCTACAAGTTTTTGATTAAGCAAGTTGAACTTTTTCTGAAACATTACGGCACCCTCACTTTCTTCGCTCTCTTGAATCGCATTAAACTTAGTCACCACAGCTTGAATGTCATGCCAATTTTTTGCCGCAGCCGGATCACCATACTTAGCAAGTAGTGCATTAAACACTTGCTCTTCCATGGCTAAGGTACGTGCTGAACGCATGTTCCAGCCATTCGCGTCATCATAAGTGTAGTCGGGATTGCTTAAATCAAATCCATGGCCAATTCCCATATCGAATTTTTCTGCATCGTAGGGTTTGTTGTCTTTGTTACGATGACTAAAAGTGTCTTCAAAGGCATGCAAGTATTCACCAAAAAATTGCAATCGCCCGCAAGTTGTGGGGGCATTGAGAGAAGCGTTCAATAAATTGCTTAATTGAGGCGAAGGCGAAACGCCCGGTTGGCTCAAATCGCTATTATTGTAATAATCTATAGTTTTGCCGTTGACATCCGAGAGCACAAAATGATAATCGCGAAGTCGCTCTTGATTAACAAAAATGGATCCGACTTTGGTATACCACGTCGATGAGTCCAATGGCCGGGTAATAGGATTATCGTCAACATATTGGGCCGCCAATGCAATGGTTCTCGCATCTTCAAAACTAACACCCGCTGCCATCGCTAAGAAGAACGTCATGTAGTAATGAATATCGCTTTGATACAAACCCGTCGAATCAATCCGGTTGATTGGATCGCCTTGTGCGTCGAGTTATGTATCTTAGTTATTTCATCTGATTCCCACGTTCAGTCGCGTTACTCACTTCATCCTTACGAAGCAAGGTACTCGTATTTTCAACGATGTTATTTTCGATCAACACGTTGTTTGAACTTAGCAGATTGATTGCCGCTTCAGCTTTATTCTTAGTGAAGGCTGACGATTGCACGATAAAGCGGTTATTGCGAATAATGGCGCCATCGGCGTCTCGTAGTTTTAAAGCTGCAGGGAGTGTCGCTTTGTCTTTGTCACTGAGTTTGATGATGAATGTATTACCCTCGATAATAGGACGTGGGCCGTACAAATAAACTGCTACTTTGCCATCAACCTCAATCACGTTATTGCGAACAACGTTATCCGCACCAGACATAATAATGCCGCGACCGCCGGATTGAATGTGGAGGTTTTCTGCAGTGTAGCGGGTTGATTTATAGCTGGAAACACTAAGATCGTCGAAGTGCTTGTCTTCGAGATTTTGTTTGAGCAGGTACTCAAAATTTAATATTGATGCAAGCGTGATACCTACGCCAAATGTGCCAGGGGTGATCACAGTCCCATTGTGAATTCGCAGATTTATCGACGTATTTCCAGCCATATACATGGTTGTAATGCCTACGGCATCGTCAAATGGAGTGCTTGAAATTAGGTGATTACGCAGGTCTAAATCAGCATTGTTAATTCTGTAAAAAATTAGCACACCATTAGTCCCAGGATTACTTCGACGGGATGTTCTGTCAATTAGATCTCTTGCTTTTCTTTGTATAAAATCGTGTACCACACAATTTTCACCAGCGAAATCAACTGTCGCTCTGATTGGTATATAACCTCCACCATATTTTACTGGCTTACATCCTTCCGGTAAGGTAATTCTATCGCTAGGTGGATGCTGACTCTCCGCCCACGCCTCGTGGGAGTACGGTTGTTCAGGTATCGAGTTACATCCGTCGAGAAGAAATAGCAAAACGATGGCGCTTAGTTTTATAGCTTTACTTCTTTGCATACTGTGCTCCCTGGTAAACAAACGCCTGGATATTTATCTTCTTGATCTTTAAGGCTGCCAAGGAATTGGTCGCGATATTTCTTTGCATTATCTTCATTAAAGGCGTCCTTCGCAATTGATGTATCCGTAGCGACTAACTCAATTTTTTCCACTCTTGCCCCGTCAGCATTAGTCAAATTAAGCTTCTTTTCTCCAATCCAGTTATTTAGTGTCTCTTGCAACAGCTTTTTCTTATACGGAGAATCTTCCCCATGCTCACGAATCGCATTAAACGTTTTCAGAATGACGTCGATCTCATCGGGAGAAACTGCACTCGACGTACTGAAATCTTTTAATTTTCCCAAAATAGCTCTTTCAGCTGCGAGGCTTCTTTCTTCACGCACATTCCATACTTTTGCAATGACGATGGGATCGGTGCCAGTGTAATTAGGATCACCGTTATAGGTGTAATCTGGTTGTTCGCCTGATAATCCATGCCCAACACCTAGCCCCATCGTCAATGCATCAATTGGCCTGTTCATTCCATCTCGATGACTAAACGTATCTGCATAAGAGTGTAAAAATTCACCCAGGAATTGATATTTAGCGCACGGTTGGCTAGGGTTACCAATTGACACTGCGTTCGAGAGATTTTTTAATTGTGGGCTGAGATTACTATTCACAATCCCGACATCACTATTATCAAATTCCTTTATCGTATGCCCATTATCATCCGACAACGTAAAGTGATACCACTTCAATTGTTGTTGATTTTTGAGCGGTGACTCAAGAAGTTTTGCCATCGTCTCATCGTCTACCGGACGCGTAATCGGGTTATTGTCCACGTACTGCGAAGCCAAGGCTGTAATTTTTGCAGTGGTGTAATCCATGCCCGATGCCAAAGCAAGAAAGAAGACCATGTAGTAGTGCATATCTTCTTGATACAACCCCGTCGGATCAATCTTATTCAATGGATCGCCTTGCGCGTAGAGATATGCATCCGGGCCATCGCGGTAACCACTCTTCCAAGTCTGATCTAATGAACGCTAATTTTCCTCATTGATATCTACATGCGTCAGAAAATTATTTGATTACATTTCCACTCTCTATAAAATGACTCTCACCGTTTGATCTGACTAACTGTTTAAAATTTTCAACAATATTTTCAGATATGTTCACATCAGAAGAATCAAGCAGATTGATCGCCGCTGGTGCTTTTCCAAACCAAAATCCTTTATAAATAATTTTGTTATTGCGAACAACAGCGCCATCTGCATCTCTTAATTTAATCGCCGCATCGTATTCTTTGGCTTCACCTTGACCATGAATAATGATGGTATTGTTTTCAATAATGCTACCTGGACCATACATGTAAATCGCCGTGTGTCCGTCAACGTCGATCGTACTATTTCTGATGACGTTTCCAGCTCCACCCATGATGACGCCCCGCCAACCGGCTTTGATATTGACGCTTTCAACTAAATAATCACTACTCCTATAGTGCTCTTTATTTTTATCGTAATCTTCATAGAACGAAATATCTTCGCAATTTGTGGTTGATGGCCAGCATGGCTTACTTTTTTTCAGAGAATTTTTATTTTCATTTTTTGGTATCATCTTTGGATCGCTTTCTCCTCGTAAAGATATTCCATAATTTGGGTCACGATTGCCTGGTACATTTATATATCCGTTCTTGACTGAAACCTTTAATCCTCCAGACCAATTTTCAATACCAACCATATTTTCAGCTTCAGCCGAAAGAGTATATCCACGTAGATCAATTTGAAAAACTGTACTATCCGTTATTGGTGGATTAACAGTTGGCTTCATCCAAGTTTTTTCCGCTTTGTTCGCTGCATAATCGACGTATTGAGCTGGATACCGAATTTCTAATAACGAATTTCCCGCCAAGCTTTTAAAGCTTCCTGCATGAATATCAAATACTCGTTTTTGCAAAATGTCATAATCCAAGCAGTGCTTACCTGAGGTGTAGATAGACCCGGTATTGGTACGACTGTTTTCCAATTGTGTTATTGATTGGCATTCTTCAGCGTGCGAATTGAATGCACCAAATAAGCTTAAATAAATTAGTGACGAAATAATTTTTTTGAACATGAGACTTCTCAATTTGCACAAGTTGGCAAAATAGTACCCTCGTACATTTTTTGGTTTAAGGTACTACCATCTTTGTTACAAAGGTTTCGGTTTCGATTCTCAGCGCCTTTATTTTCATCATACCCAATAAAATTAGGTGAATCGGGCTTCGATAAATTTATGTCCTTTAGACTAGGATTTAGATCGCTCCAACCTTGCAAAATTGACTGCAATAAAGCTATTTTCTTACTTGTCGAAGGATTTTTCGGATCAAATCCATCCCCTTCGTTTTCTGGTATCGCATTAAAGTCTTTGAGGGTTTGTTCGATATCAACGATATTTTTCGTTTTACTTGAATCACCAAAACTTTTTAACTTCTCAAATACTTCCTTTTCCGCTTCCAGAGTTCTTTCTTCATTGTGATTCCAATTCAATCCTCCCGGAAACGGCAGCGGAACAAGATGGTTATAGGTGTAGTCTGGATTGCTTCCATATCCTCCATGACCTATACCTATATCCAATGCAAATGGGTGGTTGTTTGAATCCCTATGTGCAAAGGTATCTTCAAATGCATGTAAATATTCCCCCATAAATTGGAGCTTGGTGCATGCATTGTTGCTCAAGTTAGTTTCGCCATTGACCTTAGATACCACTGAGTAAAGGCGATCGAGTTGAGTATTTTGAGGATTGTTGAAATCGGCATTATCACTCGGCGTGCCATAATCATCGACGCCACCTTTGATCAAACCTGTTTTTGGATCAACGGTTGAAGGTACCATCGTAAAGTGATAAGACAAGAGGCGCGCTCTATGAGCGTCGTCTAAACCGCTTTTTAGATTCATTGGTTCAGTAAGAGGATTGTCGTCCACATATTGAGCTGCTAACGCCACAACACGAGTATCGCCAACGTCCATGCCCGCAGCAACGGCTAAGAAGAACGTCATATAGTAATGAATATCGCTCTGATACAACCCCGTCGGATCAATCTTATTTAGTGGATCGCCTTGCGCGTAGAGATATGCATCCGCGCCGTCGCGGTAGCCGATGGGGTCGGGGGTGAGGTAGCGGCCTGTGTCTGGGTTGTAGGTGCGGTGCCAGTTGTCGTGCAGGCCGGTTTCGGCGTCGTAGTATTGGCCGGGTAAGCGAATATTTAATGTGACTTGTTTGTGTTCACGTGATTGTTTTTTATTGGTACTTTCATTCTGATCAAACGTGACGCGTCCCCATTCGCTGATGTTGGCTTTCCAGACGATCTGTTGCTTGGCATCGGTTATGGCGATGGGGGCGGTACGGTGATCGGTGTGGATGAAGTAGGTGGCGTCTGCATCGAGTTTCGCTATTGGCGTGCTGGTCTGGCCTTCGTTGAAATACAGGTACTGGGTGTTGATTTTGCCGTCTGCATCGATCTCGGCGACGAGTTGGTGTTGCTGCCACAAGAAGTAAGTTGTTTTACCCTGCGCGGTTTTGCTGATGCGTTGTTGCAGGCTGTTGTAGCGATAGGTGGCGATGAGCTTGTTTTTTTGCTCGTAGACGTGCTCGATCTGGCCCGCTGGGGTGTAGGTGTAGCGGTAGCTGCCATCGTCGGTGGTGCGACCGAATTGGTCGTAGTGGCTGGCGCTGTTTGTAGCATTGTTTGTAGCATTGTTTGTTGCATTATTTGTTGCATTATTTGTGGTGTTGTCAGTTTCAGCTTTGCCATCCGTCTGCATTGGCATGTCAGGTTGCAGGCGACCAAAGCCTTGATAGTGATAGTCGGTTTTAATGAGCGCCGAGGAATTGTTGGTCGGCGCGGTCGTGATAGCGTTGATTCTGGTGCCGACGCCATAATCGTAGTAGAGAGTTTGTACGTGGCTGATGGCAAGGCTGGTGAGGCGCCCGGCAAGGTCAAAAGTCTTGTTTGTTTGTATTCCATTGCCAGCTATGTAGGCAGTGAGTCCATCAAACGGGTCAATCACGATATGTGACGCAATGTTCTGTGCTGGAAGAATATTTTGTGCAAACTGTGCTGCTGTTCGTCCGAAGAGATATTCAATCTGATCTTCGATCCATGCAATTGCCGGGCTTTGCAGTAAGAGTCTGTCGGGTGATGCGCCGTGTGCGGCGTTGGTGCGATGAGTGCGTAAAACACGTCCGTCGGCCAGTACTCGTGCTGTGACGAGCCCCGTATCATTGTCGTAATAGGTGGCGGTGGACAGCGGTGTTGCGATGCCTTGTAATGTGATCTGCTCACCACTTGGTCTGGCCAGCGCATCATAGCGATAGTCGGTGGTTTGATGTGGATCAATTGCGCGGATTAGCACTTGTCCTTGGTAGCTGAGATCGGTCTTGCTGTGTAATGTACCTTTAGCATCGAGATAGCGTTTCTGAAGTAAGCGGCCAGCATGATCCCATACGTAATGAACGCTGCTACTGTCGGCATTGGTCATGCTGATCAGGTGGTTCGCGGCATCGTAGGCTGCCGTTTTATTGCCGTGGTCGGGCAGTGCGCGCCAAATCGGGCGACCGAAATCATCGTAGAGTACATGCACTGATTGTTGGCTATCGTTACTCTGCTTACTAATCATACTATCGTCGATATGTGCACCAATTGCTGGCGATAGCGCTGCACTTAATGCGCCATCGGGGCTCTGTTGTGGGGTCAGTAGTTGATTGTTGCCATGAAGCTCGGTAGTAATGGTCTCGTATCCATCTGTATGTTGCAGAACTTGTCCACGGTTGTTATAACGCCAGTTGTCGATACGGCCATCAGGTAGCAAGCGTTGCTGGAGGCGGCCTGCGCTGTCATACCACATATAGGCAGCCCGGTAGGGTGATGTATCGGATTGGCCAGGACGAAATAAGGCCGTGCGTTCTGTTTTACCCTCCGTGTTGAGTGTCTGCAGAGAGCGATAGCCTTGCGCATCAGAGACACCGATGCGTCGCCCGACAGCATCGAAGTGAATATAACTAATCCGTCCTGCTGTATCGGTGATGCTGCTTGCCTGACCTAAGGCGTTGAAGCTGGCTTGCCAGGCTTTTGGTGTGAGAGCACTGGCGGCATCGATATTGCCTTTGTTTAGCAACCACGCGTGCTGGCGGATAGTCTCAGGTTCTAAGGCAGTAAAAGCGATCTGGCTGTATTGGGTCGTTGTTTGGAGTCGCCTGAATCCATCGGTGAGTACGCTATGCGTTACACGTCCGGCATCGCCATATTGCAGATCGACGACAATATTGCCGGGATCGATACGCTGCATAATTTTACTGCCCTTCGCATCCCAGACCAGCTTGACGATATCAGAATCCTCCGAATTGTTCTTAGGGCCATTGACTAAAGGGCCATCGATCTCTGTCAGCACGCTGTTGCCATTGATGTGCTGGTAGCGATAGGTTGTGCTACGGCTGATCATCTGAGTGCGCAGCGGTTCGTAGCCAGTTTCGGTAATCACCGTGGGTTGACCGGCGCTGTTGTAGCTGATGTGAATTTGTTGTTCTCTGCCAGCGACCACGCTGGGGTGGGCAATGAGGCTGGGTTGGTAGGAATCCGGCGTGTATTCAAAACGTTGCCGAAGTTGGCTATAGAGCAGTTTGCCATTTACTTTGCTACTGTAAGTTTCATGCGTGATGCGGATAACTCTGCCCAGCGGGTCGTACGCTGTACGGTCACCATCCATGACTTTACCTTCATCATTCAAATGAAGCACCGCTATACGGCGACCAAGGTCATCGTATTCATAACGGACATTGCTGAGGCCGCAGGCACCACAGCCGGGGCCGCGTAGTTCTAGTATCCGGTATTCACCGCTGATCGCGGCATAATGAAGGCGGCTGATCTGCCCCAGACTATTGGTGATGGCGATGATTTTGGAATCGCTACGGTCAATAGTCAGTTGTTCTACGCCGGTGCCAGTAATGATGGTTTGGGTTGTGCCACTATGTTGCCAGCGCGCGGGTTCACCCTTGACAGTGAGAATCGCGCGACCTTGCTCATCATATTGATAGGTACCCAGACGGCGATCGATTTGCTGACCGTCACTGCCGCTGCCGTGAATACTGACGCCTGTTAAAAACGATGGAAAGCGTACATCGTCATAATGGTATTGCCGATGAATCTGACTGCGGGTGGCGCCGCGATTGGCGTATTCATGCGGTTTCAGTTCGGGGTCATAGTGGGTAGGGTAATCAACTTTGATCAGATTGCCAACGCGCCATTCGGGCAGGGGTGAATTCCTATCGACCTTGATTTGTTCGCTGCCGTAGTGATAGACAAAACGACCGACCGGGCTATCGATGCTGATGACACCGTCATAGGCGTTATCATGACGTACGCTGGCTTGTTCGGGGTAGTTGAAGTGGAGGCTGCGACCTTGCGGGTCGGTGATGCTCATCAGACGACCTGAGGGTGAATACAATAAGCCTGTATGAGCGCCGCTTGGAGCATCAATCGCATCCGCCCAGCCAAAATGATTAAAGTGGATTTGATAGCCATTGGTTTTATGCCAAACATATTCTGTGCCGTAGCGAACCTGCTTAAAGGTAAAATATCCGAGCACCGGATCTCCAGATGTAAAGCGATCTGGATCGACAATGCCTTGCACAAAGTAACGTGTGATGCCATTGGGTTCTCGCAACGTTATCTGATGATTCTTCATGCTCAAGGCATATTCGTAGGAAAGCCGCCAACCGCGCCCGAACAAGCCATTGAACCCTAACTGCCCGGCGACTGCATTACTGCTGTTGTAGTAGCGCACGATTTCCAGACCGAGTTCACCCGGTAGCGCTGGCAAATCAGTTTCATGCTGAAACTTATTGCCTGTGATGAGATTAATTGGGTTACCTGCATCACTGCAATGGTCGCCAATTGGCGTCGCTTCGCAACATGTGGAGCTAGCATTGCAGGCACCAAACGACGATGAAGTATAAAAAAATGTACCCAGTAATACCAGCTTCAACGATGTATCATAAAGATTGAATACATTTGACTTCGCCGATGTGGTTCGAGATAACCGATTTCTTTGGAGCGCAGCAGCTCGTCTTAAGGCTTTCACGAGATCCCAAAGGAGGCGAAATATATTGGCATTTGATGTCATTTATTATTGAAACCGGTTGGCAGATTTTATTTTGAAATTTGAGATGTTTAATTGTTTGGAGTCACTGGTTGTAGCCAATGATGTGCCGCCCACCCCTGATGTCCATCGACTTGAATTGCTGCCCAACTTCCGCGAACTGTTTGTGGCAAACATTCAACGATTTGTCCTTCAGGTAATTTTTTTAAGAGCCGGGCATTAATATCGGGGTTAGCGCGTAAAGCTAAATCGTTGAGCATGACGCGATGCAATGCCAGTTGATGAGCATTGCCAGCTGTTGTTGAAATGCGTTGCGAGAAAATCGAACTATTGTGATCTGCAAATTCCTGCGATACCGGTGCAGAAGTGCCGCCTTGATGTTCTAATGGTGTTGTTGTGTTTAACGCTGCATGAGCGTTTAAGGGATAATCAAATAGTTCGATGCCCGAGGCAAGTACCCATCCTTTAATACTGCCAGATATGACATTTCGCCATAACAGGTCACCGCTAAATTGTGACTCTTCAGTGCCCACACGTAAGAGGGTGTAGCGAACTAGCTCGAAAATTTCCTGGCCGTGGGTATCTGGAATGTCGCGTAAAATTAAGCCGTCCACAGTAACTCGAAGCATGTAGTTTTGAACGGCAGATTGCTGCCATGTTTTCGTCGTTAATGGACGTCGTAAATGATCCGATGCTGATGTGTTTATGCTGAGTACGTGTTCTGGTGTAGCGTCAGTTTTATTTATCGTTGGTTTCAATGCCACAGTATCCTCAGTTTTTTTTGATTTCATTCCTGATGTTGCTCATGTCGTGCCACTAATGTTGTTATTGATTTTTAATAGTTCTTGCCTGATAGACTCCCTTAAAAGGTCGTTATTACATTTGTTCGCCGTTACTAAAGAGTAATTAGCGTATGCTCGGATCTGGTTGGTCGCGAGACCGATTAAAAAATCGAGATATCTGTATTCCAATTCCGAAAAAAGCTTTTCATAACGCCTCTCTAACCTGGTGGCAGTTTTCAAGTTGGACGTTAAAAGTGGATTGGTCTTAAGATTATTTCTGAAAAGAAATTAGATGATTTTTCTGTACCTGTAAAAATGAGTACAAGTTGTATGATGAGCAGGCAAAGAAGGATGCATTCAGTGAGTACCAGACCTTTTTGCTTTGCCTGTGTGGCTGAGCTTGAACATGCTGATGTATTTTGAGTTGTGGCTGGCAAGTGGTTGAAAGATGTCTGATTGCAAGACCCTAAATCACGTGACTCTTGATGTTTCGATCTCGGATGATATTGATCTGATTCTATCGACGAATAGGCAGAGTTGAGTGACCAGACAGCGAAGCATGCGGCGGAGATAAGCAACGCTTTTTCATCAAGAAAAATGTGTTGTAATTTTTTTGCTGCATACAAAAAAATATTAAGATTCATCGCTTTTCCCTTTTTTCAAGTCCGGTAATTATCTTTGCCCTGGTATTTTCACTAATCATGAAAAGACAGTCTTAAAAAGCTGGCAGTGTAAATAGCCGTGACGTCCGGCTGCATTAATGAGGTAGTCAAAAAGAAATCGTAGAACGATCAAACAAAAGCAGCACCATGGACGCTGTTGATGATCGCTTTGCCGACATTTAAATTTTTATCATTGCAACAATTGATTTGCGAGATAAATGTCCCGCGGCTTCTTTTTTGAATGTCTCAGTACTCAGGTCGATGAGTAATTTTCTTATTTTTAATTTTTAATTTTTGTTGCTTATGTTGTCTCGCGAGTTCAATTTTGAAGTGCAAGCGTATTTTTGAAGAATACCTGATTGGGTGTAAGGTATCCTAATCTTTTTCTTGGTCGATTATTCAGTCTATTCATGGCGTGATCAATCTCCTGTTGTGTAAT
>NZ_JBMPPH010000019.1:0-72555 GCF_049340285.1 Undibacterium sp. SXout20W
GCGGCATCATCTGCTTAAGGATGGCCTCCTTGCGTTCTGCTGGATAACGATTCACTGCATGTCTTTACTCCGCCCCAATACGGTTGATGTGAATTAATTGACGCGACATCTATCCTGACATAGGGGGATACCGTCGCACCAATTGTCATGCATGTGATCAATAGAAATACATTGTCGGACCAGGTGCCATTCTCATTCGCAGCAAGGCTGGCAATTGCCAGCCAGGTAAATATCGCTTTAGGATTACTTAAATGCAGATGCAAGCCCCGTTGAATATGTTTGTTTAGCGGCATTGGCGCGGGCGTTTGGTGTGTCAATTCAGCACTGGCGGACAAACCGCTTCGCAAGGCCTTCGCTGCAAGCCAGAACAAATAAAGCGCGCCGAGCATTTTCAACGCCGTGAGTAACTGCGCATACGTCGTTAATAAACTCGCGAATCCTATCACTGCCATTACGCCCCAGAACATCGAGCCGCACATAATTCCCAACGCCATTGCTATGGCGGCCCGGCGTCCTTGGTTCATGGCGACTGCCATCAGTGCCATGTTGCTGGGGCCCGGGCTTGCTGTCGCAATCAGGTAGGTCAGGAGGGCGAGTACAAATTGGTGCGACATGGCCGATTCACTTTCTTAGTCAACGTCAGAAATCGATATTAAAGAGGAATCGATGCGTTGTTGGTGACACAGATATTGTCTATTTGAAGCAGAACAGTGGTTGATAGCCTATGCATAAATCGCTAAATATCCACAGGATCGATCTCCACCGACCACTTCACCTTGCTTTTCATGGTGCGCAATGTGCCTATCCATTCTTTGACGAAGGCTTGTAATGCCGGCCTTGACGCTGATTCGACCAATAGCTGCGCGCGGTCAACGTTGGCGATGCGGGTCATGGTCATCGGGATCGGGTCATTCATCGTGATCCCTACATGCGTTTGGCAAGCCGCTGCTTCGCGTAGAAAATCGATGGCTTGTTGCAGTTCTTTGGCTTCGGCGCGCAGCAATGCTTGATACATAAATGGTGGCAACTGCGCCTGTTGACGTTCTTGCAATAAATCTTTTGCAAAGGCTTCGTAATTGTGGGCCATCAACGCATGATACAAAGGGTGGTCAGGATAGCGGGTTTGTACTAATACTTCGGACATATTGCCGCCTTCTTTTTGTGCAGTTCGTCCCGCCCTTCCCGACACCTGCATCAGTTGGGCAAACAAGCGTTCGCTTGCGCGGTAATCTTGCGAAAATAAGGCGGCGTCAGGATTTAGGGCGGCGACCAGTGTCAGCCTTTTAAAATCATGTCCTTTGGCAACCATTTGCGTCCCAATCAAGATATCGACGTCACCATCATGTACACGTTCAAAAGCGGCAGCAGCGCTTCCTTTCAGGCGGGTGGAGTCGGCATCGATACGAAATACCTTGGCATCCGGGAAAATGGCAGCGAGACTTTCTTCCATTCTTTGCGTGCCGCGGCCTAAGGGTTGCAAGTCAATATTGCCGCACGTAGGACAGGAGCGAGGGATTCGTTGCTCCAGTCCGCAATGATGGCAACGCAGTCGATGATCGCCTTTATGTAAGACTAAGTTGGCCGTACAGCGGGTACATTGGCTGATCCAGCCACAGGCATCGCATGCCAGAACGGGGGCATAGCCGCGTCGATTGAGAAATAGAAGTGATTGCTCACTTGTTTCAAGACGTAGCTTGATTGCGGATATTAGTCTAGGCGTAAGTCCTTCACTAGGTTTTTCACGCTCCAGATTAATAATCTTAACTACCGGCAATACCGCGTTTTTCACGGCTCTTTCACGTAACACAGAAAGGCGATAACGGCTACTGAGGGCACCTTGCCAACTTTCTAAAGACGGTGTTGCCGAGCCCAAGACGACCGGAATATTCAATTGCCGGGCGCGCCATATCGCGAGGTCACGTGCTGAATAGCGCAAGCCTTCTTGTTGCTTATACGAGGGATCGTGTTCTTCATCCACAATGATTAATTTCAAATGCGGCATTGATGCGAGCATCGCCAATCGCGTGCCTAGAATGATGCGAGCACGCCCCAGGTGGGCTGCCAGCCAGTGCAACAAACGCTCCCCTTCTGCCATGCCGCTGTGCAAGGTTGAGAGCAGGATGCCCGGAAAACGGGCGCGGATGTGCGCTTCAAATTGTGGTGTCAGATTAATCTCGGGGACGAGTATCAACACCTGTGCCTGTTGGTCTTGCTGCAAAATCTTACTGACGGACTGTAGGTAAACTTCGGTTTTGCCACTTCCAGTCACACCGAAGAGCAGATGGGGTGTAAATCCCGTCGGTTCGGTAATGGCATTGACTGCGTTCTGCTGTTCAGTGTTGAGAAGAGGCTCGGCAGTAGCTTGTGCATCGTTGTGATCCCCAAGTTTGGCTAGCTTTTTTAATCCACGCTGCAAAGAGACGGTTTTTAGCGCTTTTAGATTTTTTGGTAAGGCGGGTAATGCCACTTCACCGAGAGGGCGTTGATAGTAATCGGCTGCAAACTGCGTAAGCGCCAGCCACTCATTCGACAGTGGCACAAGCTCAGATCGGACCGCAGTCACGTTCTTCATTTTGGCCAATGGGACCTTAGTCGTTGAGGCAATCTCAATGATGATACCAACAAGTTCTTGACGACCAAATGGCACCACAACGAGTTGACCTGGCTGCGGACTGATAACGGGTACAGACTCGTTGGCATCAGTATCGCCGACGACGCGCGTTGGTGGTTCCCAACGGTAATCAAACAAGCTATCGAGGGGAGTGTCGAGGGCGATACGCAAAAAAAGTTCGTTCACGGCCTGGCTTTATTTCCACAAACAACGGTATGGATGAATTTTACGGGTTGTTTTTTGTTTGTCCACAACATCTGTGGATAACTTTGTGGAGAAGGAACTATTGACATTGGTTTTTGCTTGTGTTTATGCTGGTCTTGAGACAGTGTTGGATTTTGAGCATAAAATTAATTACGTTTAAAATCAATGACTTAGAATTCTTTAATCGTTATAAAAAAATATTCTTTAAAACTTTTTTACAACGCCCTTTTTTTGTGCATAAGTTAGAAGAAAGATCTCAGGAAGTCGAATAAATTGGGCTATTATCCACCTGCTTCTCCACAGCTTTTGGGCTGGAAAGGCGCGTAAACGCTATGTTTTGCACAGCAACATGGTGTGGTGACGCGGCGATCCGGTGATTGTTCTTTTACCAGCACCTGAATTGCTTAAATTTCTAATCATTTTTTATAGAGAAAATGAAAACTATAGCCCCTAATTAGCGCAGACCTACGTCGTCTACGCACTAATTATGGGCTACGCCTGGATGCTAATGTTATCTATTGCGTTGCTGACGACTATATTCATGCACCGTGTCGACCAAGACGCTGACCGCCTCTGGGGGTGTAAATTGGGAAATCCCGTGACCCAGATTGAACACATGCCCATTACCTGCTGTAGGTGTACCGTAGGAATCCAAGGTATTGATGACTTGTTGACGTATCTGTTCTGGATCAGCGAATAAGATGGCAGGGTCTAAATTTCCTTGGAGGGCAACTTTGTCACCGACGCGAGCACGCGCCTGTCCGAGGTTAACGGTCCAATCCAAGCCTACGGCATCCGCACCAAGTGCCGCGATTTTTTCTAGCCATAAGCCGCCGCCTTTGGTAAACACGATTGCCGGAATCCGTTTGCCATCTTTTTCTTTTTGTAATTTTCCGACGATGTCTTGCATATACGAGAGCGAAAATTCCTGATACGCCGCATCGGCGAGCGCACCACCCCAGCTATCAAAAATCATCACTGCTTGCGCGCCAGCATCGATCTGAGAATTCAGATAACTGGCTACTGCGTCAGCATTTACGCGCAGAATGTGGTGCATTAAGTCAGGACGTTTGTAGAGTAAGGTTTTGACTTTATGGAATTCTTTCGACCCCTGACCTTCAACCATGTAACAAGCAAGCGTCCAAGGGCTGCCTGAGAAGCCAATTAAAGGTACACGACCGTCCAGCGCTGTACGGATCTGTGTGACAGCATCAAATACGTATTGCAAGCTGCCAGGTTCCGGTACTTTTAAAGCGAGAATATCTTTTTCATCTTTCAATGGGCGTTCAAATTTAGGCCCCTCACCTTCTTCGAAGTATAAGCCCAGACCCATCGCGTCCGGAACGGTCAAAATGTCTGAGAACAAAATGGCAGCATCTAGCGCGTAGCGGTCTATCGGTTGTAAAGTGACTTCTGTTGCGAATTGTGGATTTTTCGCCAGACTCATGAAAGAGCCTGCACCTTTACGTGTTGCACGGTATTCTGGTAAATAGCGGCCCGCCTGGCGCATCAGCCAAAGTGGTGTGTATTCAGTTTCCTCACGCAATAATGCTTTCAGAAAAGTGTCGTTCTTCAGTGGCGAAAAATGGTGGCTCATGTAGACTTTCAAAAACGGTCATTATTACGACGATGAAAAAATTATCGTAAATTCGGAATATCCGACATTATCGCTTAAGGCGCTGGGATCGGCATCTGATCTTGCGCAAGTTGTGGATGTTGTCGCAATTTTCCTTTTGGAAACTGTGGATAACTTTGTGGATAGATTTTAAAATTTCTGGGTTTACCTCGTATTTTTAAATTTTCACAGTAGCTTATCAACGTAAGTTATTGATTTAAATGTGTATTTATAGTTGTATTCTAAAGAACGCCTATTTTTATAAAAATAATCTACTTGACAGTTTGTGCATAAGTAATAAATTCAAAAATTTTTTATGCGAAATTTTATCTACGTATAGCGGCGAGATACCAGTTCACACCGTAGCTTGTAAATACAATGACTTGGTCAAATTTGTTATGACCACTTCGTAGATTCAACGGTGTTAGCAGGCTTATTCGACGACGAGTTTGCCATATTCAAGATTGCCTGGAGGAAATTTCAGTTTTAAGCTTTCAAGCTTTTCAAAAACAAGCGTGGCGATCGCTAAATTTCGTTGGGTTTTAGAATCTGCCGGGATAACGTACCAGGGAGCCAGCGGTGTATCCGTCGCTAACAAGGCGTTTTCATAAGCTTGTTGATAAGCTTCCCAATGAACGCGCTCTGCCAGGTCTTGCATATCAAACTTCCAATGCTTATCCTGATCTGCCAGTCGTTCTTCTAAGCGTTGTTTTTGTTCGTCCTTAGAAATGTGTAGGAAGAATTTAAGTACGATGGTGCCTGTCTCAATGAGCATTCGCTCGAAGTCTCGAATCTGCGCAAAACGGCGCTCACATTCTGCCTGATCAATCCAACCATGAACTTTGCTGATCAATACATCTTCATAATGGCTACGGTTAAAGATAACGATTTCACCTTTACCTGGCACTTCTTTATGGATCCGCCATAAAAAGTCATGGTCTCTCTCTGCGACGCTTGGCGCTTTGAAGGCGACCGTCCTCGCAGCCAAAGGGTGCAATTGTCCAAACACGCTTTTTACCGTCCCATCTTTTCCTGCTGTATCCATGCCTTGCAGAATGACGAGCAGCTTGGGCGCATGATTGGCTGCAAACACATCCTGTAATTTAGATATATTTTCAGCCAATTCTGCCGTCTTTAGCTTGTCTGACTGCTTGTCATCTGCGCGAACGCCGGTCGAGGCCCCTAATACTTTGCGGTTTGCATCTGCCTCATTCAACTTAAAATTAGGCACAACCCGAAACTGGTCAGCAATGCTCATGATTTATCAGCTTTCACTCTTGATATTACGATTGATCAAATAGCGATGGTGTTCGACTTTCAAGCATCGATCCATCACAACGAAGACGCCGGCATCTTCTGCAAGGAGGGCGGCAGCATCGTTCACGATGCCAGACTGCATCCAAAAACAACGGGCGGCAATTTGAATGGCTTCTTCGGCGATGGGGGGAATATCGTCCGTGTTTCTAAAACAATCAACGATATCAATTTGATGTTGCTTACTGGCCTCAAGCAAATTGACATAACATCTTTCTCCCAAAATCGTTTTTCCCGCCTCACGTGGATTGATAGGTACAATGCGATAGCCATGTGCTTGCATATAGGCGGCGACATCATAGCTGGCGCGGTGAGTTTTGGGCGATAAGCCTACGACGACAATCGTTTTGCTTTCATTCAATAGCGCTGGTATAGATATGCTTGGCTGCTGCTCTGGCGTAGGGCGTGGGTTCATTTGCTAGCGTTCCTGAAAAACAAAAAGACAGCCTGAGCTGCCTTTTTGTTGTACTGCTTTCGTCGCGTCAAGGACGACGACAAATTAACGCTTTTGACGCAATTTGTTAATCGCTGCCAATTGGGCGATCGCGGTTGCCAGTTCAACTTGTGCTTGCGCATAGTCAATCGTGGAATCGCGATTAACCAAAGCTTGTTCAGCCAATTTCTTGGCTTCAGTTGCTTTAGCTTCGTCCAGGTCGTGACCACGAATCGCGGTATCGGCCAAAACTGTCACTGCATTTGGTTGCACTTCAAGCAAACCGCCAGCAACGAAAACGAACACGTCTTCTGTCTGACCAGCTACTTTGATGCGCACCGCGCCCGGTTTGATACGGGTAATCAGTGGAGTATGTTTTGGATAAATACCCAATTCACCAGCCTCACCCGGCAACGCGACGAATTCAGCTTCACCAGAAAAAATTAATTCTTCTGCTGAAACTACGTCAACGTGAATAGTGTGTGCCATGTTGGACCCTTTGTGTTCGCTTGAAAAAGCTCTTGCTGCGACGTTGCCGTCGCAGCGCTAGTGCTTAAGAATTAAGCAGCCAGTTTTTTCGCTTTTTCGATTGCTTCGTCGATAGTACCTACCATGTAGAACGCTTGTTCTGGCAAGTGATCGAGTTCGCCGGAAGCGATCATTTTGAAGCCCTTGATCGTGTCTTTCAGCGAAACATATTTACCTGGAGAACCGGTAAATACTTCAGCAACGTGGAAAGGCTGAGACAAGAAACGTTGCATCTTACGTGCACGTGCAACCAGCAATTTGTCTTCAGGAGCCAATTCGTCCATACCCAGAATCGCGATAATGTCGCGCAATTCTTTGTAGCGTTGCAGAGTACCTTGAACAGCGCGTGCTGTTTCATAGTGCTCTTGACCCACAACTTGTGGATCCAACTGACGGGATGTCGAATCCAGTGGATCAACCGCTGGGTAGATACCCAGAGAAGCGATGTCACGGGACAGAACAACGGTAGAATCCAAGTGAGCAAACGTCGTTGCAGGAGATGGATCGGTCAAGTCATCGGCTGGAACATACACGGCCTGGATCGATGTGATCGAACCAGTTTTTGTGGATGTAATACGCTCTTGCAGACGGCCCATTTCTTCAGCCAGTGTCGGTTGGTAACCCACAGCGGAAGGCATACGACCCAGCAACGCGGAAACTTCAGTACCGGCCAGTGTATAACGGTAGATGTTATCCACAAAGAACAGAACGTCTTTACCTTCGTCGCGGAAACCTTCAGCAATAGTCAAACCAGTCAAAGCAACGCGCAGACGGTTACCCGGTGGTTCATTCATCTGACCGTACACCATCGCAACTTTGGAGTTTTCTGGGTTTTCCAGATCAACCACTTTTGCGTCAGCCATTTCGTGATAGAAGTCATTACCTTCACGAGTACGTTCACCAACACCAGCAAACACGGACAAGCCGCTGTGTGCTTTAGCGATGTTGTTGATCAGTTCCATCATGTTAACGGTTTTACCAACACCAGCACCACCGAACAGACCAACTTTACCACCCTTAGCGAATGGGCAAACCAGATCAATAACTTTGATACCGGTTTCCAGCAATTCCTGGGATGGTGACAGTTCGTCGTAAGCAGGCGCTTTACGGTGAATCGATGCTGTCTGCTCGTGGCTGACAGGACCGCATTCATCGATAGGGTTACCCAATACGTCCATAATACGACCCAGCGTTGCTTTGCCGGTTGGTACCATGATTGGATGACCTGTGTTGCTGATAATCATGCCACGACGCAGACCGTCAGAAGTACCCAGAGCAATGGTACGGACAATGCCGTCGCCCAATTGCTGCTGAACTTCCAAAGTCAACTCGGAGCCTTCCATTTTCAAGGCATCGTAAATCTTAGGCATCGCGTCACGTGGGAATTCAACGTCCACCACAGCGCCGATACACTGAACGATTTTGCCATTAGCCATGTTCGTTCCTTCAATAAATATTTATACAGTTTAGACCGCTGCCGCGCCGGCGACGATCTCGGAGAGCTCTTTGGTAATGGCAGCTTGACGGGTTTTGTTATAAACCAGTTTCAACTCACCAATGACGTTACCTGCGTTATCACTTGCTGATTTCATCGCCACCATACGGGCCGACTGTTCAGACGCCATGTTTTCAGCCACTGCTTGGAAAATCAGCGCTTCTACATAACGGATCAGCAATTCATCAATCACCGTATTTGCATCTGGTTCATAGATGTAATCCCAAGCATGGGAAGACTTATCTACCGCCAGGCGATCCGCTGTCAGAGGCAATAATTGCTCCATCACCGGTTCTTGCTTCATGGTGTTAATAAACTTGGTATAACTCAGGTAAACCGCGTCGAGTTTGCCTTCCTGATAGGCATCCAGCAAAACTTTGACTGGGCCAATCAACTTATCGAGATGCGGAGTGTCGCCCAATTGCACTGCATGGGAAACCACTTCAGCACCGATACGATTCAGGAAGCCTAAACCTTTATTACCAATTGCGACCGCTTCTACTTTTGAACCTTTACCTTCAAGTTCACGCAATTTGTTGGTGACCAAACGTAACACGTTGGTGTTCAAGCCACCGCACAAACCTTTATCTGTCGTCACAACGATCACTCCGACCTTCTTGGAGTGATCTTGTTGAACCATAAAAGGATGCGTGTACTCTGGGTTGGCTTGCGACAAGTTAGCAGCGATGTTACGAATCTTTTCACTGTACGGACGAGCCGCACGCATCCGGTCTTGCGCTTTACGCATTTTGGACGCAGCGACCATTTCCATCGCTTTCGTGATTTTCTTCGTATTTTCTACGCTTTTAATCTTGCCACGTATCTCTTTGCCTGCAGCCATGAGTATTGACTCCTTCTAGCTACAGTAAATTAATAGGCGCCGGATTTTTTGAAATCAGCAATTGCGGCAGCCATGGCAGCTTCGCCATCTTTGTCCAGTTGCTTGGTTTCTTCGATCTTTTGCAACAAAGCAGCGTGGCTGGTTTTCATGAAGTTGTGTACGCCAGCTTCAAAAGCCAATACTTGCTTAACAGGTACATCATCCAGGAAGCCTTTGTTCACGGAGAACAAAGTGACAGCCATCAAAGAGATAGACAATGGTGCGTACTGAGCTTGTTTCAGCAATTCAGTAACACGGGCACCACGGTCCAGCTGTTTGCGGGTAGCTTCATCAAGGTCAGATGCGAACTGAGCAAACGCTGCCAATTCACGATACTGCGCCAAGTCAGTACGAATACCACCGGACAAGTTTTTGATAACTTTAGTCTGCGCTGCACCACCAACACGGGAAACCGAGATACCAGCGTTAATCGCTGGACGGATACCGGCGTTAAACAGGGAAGTTTCCAAGAAGATCTGACCGTCGGTAATCGAAATTACGTTGGTTGGAACGAAAGCGGAAACGTCACCAGCTTGAGTTTCAATGATAGGCAATGCTGTCAGAGAACCTGTTTTACCTTTAACTTCACCTTTGGTGAATGCTTCAACGTAGTCTGGGTTCACGCGTGCTGCACGTTCCAACAAACGGGAGTGCAGGTAGAACACGTCACCTGGGTAAGCTTCGCGGCCTGGTGGGCGGCGCAGCAACAGGGAAACCTGACGGTAAGCCACAGCTTGTTTAGACAAATCATCATAGATGATCAGTGCATCTTCACCGCGGTCACGGAAGTATTCGCCCATCGCGCAACCGGAGTAAGCGGAAACGTATTGCATCGCTGCAGATTCAGCAGCAGTTGCAGCAACAACGATGGTGTATTCCATCGCGCCGTGAGCTTCAAGAGCGCGCACAACGTTTTTAACGGAAGAAGCTTTTTGACCGATCGCTACATAGATACATGTAACGTTTTGGCCTTTTTGGCTGATCACCGCATCAATCGCCACCGCTGTTTTACCAGTTTGACGATCGCCAATGATCAATTCACGCTGACCGCGGC
The DNA here is from genome assembly GCF_049340285.1 of Undibacterium sp. SXout20W. Lineage (NCBI taxonomy): Bacteria > Pseudomonadati > Pseudomonadota > Betaproteobacteria > Burkholderiales > Oxalobacteraceae > Undibacterium > Undibacterium sp. SXout20W. The sequence goes on from NZ_JBMPPH010000019.1 coordinate 10,135, forward strand.
CAACTGGTACCATCGCGTCGATAGACTTGATACCTGTTTGCAGTGGTTCAGACACGGATTGACGAGCAATAACGCCTGGCGCGATTTTTTCGATTGGCGCAGTCAATTTAGCATTGATTGGACCTTTGCCGTCGATAGGCTGACCCAGCGCGTTAACAACACGACCGCGCAGTTCAGGACCGATAGGCACTTCCAGAATACGACCAGTACATTTCACTGTGTCGCCTTCGGAGATGTGTTCGTAGTCACCGAGAATAACAGCGCCAACGGAATCACGTTCCAAGTTCAATGCCAGACCAAATGTGTTGCCTGGGAATTCCAGCATCTCACCTTGCATCGCGTCAGACAGACCGTGGATGCGGCAGATACCGTCGGTAACGGAAATAACCGTACCTTGATTACGAATCTCAGCTGTGTCGCCAAGGCCTTGAATCCGGCTCTTGATCAACTCGCTGATTTCAGATGGGTTGAGTTGCATACTAACTCCTAATATTTATTACGTTCTTACGCGGTCAGGGCTACGTGCATTTTTTGCAGCTTAGCGCGAACCGACGTGTCGAGCACCTGATCACCAACCACGATGCGCACACCGCCGATCAAAGCAGAATCTACTTTCACGGTAGGGTGCAGTTTGCGGCCAAATTTCTTTTCCAATGTCACTGCCAGGTCGCTTAACTGGTCTGCCGATAATTCAAATGCGCTGGTTACTTCAGCATCTGCAGCGCCTTCGAAGGCGTTTTTCAGAGCGTGAAATTGGAAAGCGATTTCAGGCAGCAAAGTCAGGCGATCATAGTCAGCGAGTGTCGCTACGAAGTTTTTGGCTTCAGCAGTGACTGGCGATTTGAGCGCAGACAGGAAAATCTCAGCTTTTTGAGAAGCCGAGACTTTTGGGTTGTGTGCAAGAGCTTGTACATCGGAATTCGCACCCACATGACCCATTTCAGTGACCAGTTCCGACCAAGCGGACAGGTTACCGGTTTGGGCAACGCGGAATAGCGCTTCTGCGTAAGGACGAGCGATCGTTGCGAGTTCGGCCATGATTACAGCTCGGTTTTCAGTTGAGTCAACAGATCTGCGTGAGCAGATGCGTTGATTTCACGTTTCAGAATTTGTTCTGCGCCTTTGACTGCTAAAGTAGCAACCTGGTCGCGCAATTCTTCGCGTGCTTTAGTAACTTGATTTTCTGCATCAGCTTGAGCAGCCGCAACAATACGACCCGCTTCTGCATAGGCAGTGTTCTTGGCTTCTTCGATGATCAATTGGGCGCGTTTTTCTGCGTCAATGATACGTTTTTGGCCTTCATCACGCGCACCAGCCAATTCAGCTTGTACACGCTTTTCAGCAGCTTGCATTTCAGCGCGGCCACGGTCGGCAGCTGCCAGTCCGTCAGCGATTTTCTTTGCGCGCTCATCGAGCGCGTTCATCAGTGGCGGCCACACAAATTTCATTGTGAACAATGCCAAGATGAAGAAAACCCCAAACTGAACAAACAAAGTTGAGTTAAGGTTCACGTTAATTCCTTATCTAGATGGATCAAGCCAGAAGTCGTCGACTTCCGGCGCGAAAAGGAAAGTCTATTAAGCGTGGAACGGGTTTGCGAACGCGAACAACATAGCGATACCAACACCGATCAGGAACGCAGCATCGATCAGACCAGCCAGCAAGAACATTTTAGTTTGCAATGTATTCATCAATTCTGGTTGACGTGCAGACGCTTCCAGGTACTTACCACCCATGATAGCGATACCGATACAAGCGCCGATCGCGCCCAAGCCGATGATCAAACCGCAAGCCAAAGCAACAAAAGATAAATCAGTCATGACATTTCCTTAAAAGTTAAAAATAATAAAAAGCTAAAACTAAAACCAAAAAACTAAACTAAAACTAAATCTAAAACGGTACTTATTACTTACTGCAATCTTAGTGATGTTCGTGTGCTTGACCGATATAAACCAAGGTCAGCATCATGAAAATAAATGCTTGCAAGAACACGATCAAAATATGGAAAATCGCCCAGATAGAACCTGCAATCAGGTGACCTGCAACACCAAATACTGTTGCCATTGAACCCAATAAAGCGATCAACAAGAACAATAATTCGCCTGCAAACATGTTACCGAACAGTCGCATACCCAGCGACACAGTTTTTGCCGCGAATTCGATCAATTGCAGAATCAGATTGAATGGCGCCATTTTGATACCAAATGGTGCGGAGATCAATTCGTGCAGGAAACCACCCAAGCCTTTGATTTTAACGCTGTAATACAGCATCAAAGCCAATACGCCTAAAGAGATACCGATGGTACCGTTCAAATCGGACGTTGGTACCACACGGTGGTGCATGTCGGCCAGGGATTCCGGAGCGACACCCAGACTAACTAATAAACGGAACAAGCCAGAGAACATATCGACTGGCAAGAAATCCAGTGAGTTCATCAAAGCAACCCAGATAAATACGGTCAGCGCCATCGGCGCGATAAACGTACGATCACCATGAACGGTGCCTTTGGATTGCTCTTCAACCATTTCAACCAGAATTTCTACTGCCGCCTGGAAACGACCTGGCACACCGGAAGTTGCCTTACGTGCGGCCAGCCACAGCACGAGGCTGCCGACGATACCGCACAGTACGGACCACAAAATGGTGTCGTAGTTTAAGATCGAAAAATCAACGATTTTATCTTGGTGATGTGTCGATAAATGCCCTAAGTGATGGACAATATATTCTGACGCTGTTGGTGCGTTCTCGGTTGCGCTCATGGTCGTTGTCTAAAGAGTAAAATGAAATAACTTTTCAGTACCACAATGAAGGCGATCAAAAAAGCCGGCCAGTTGACATCGTGGTACAAGGTAACAACCGCACCCATCAGGGCGATTGTTAGTCCAATCTTGATAAATTCACCGATGAAAAAACTCATCGGGTTTGCTCCTCCAGGCTTTCGGGCGCTCATTGTCAGGCGCAACGCGAAAAAAGCGTTTGGAATTGCACAGCATAAGCCGCCTAACAAAGCAGAAAATGCCAAAGAAATCGTCCCAAATACACCAGCAAGCAGTGCGACGACCAGAGCTGCCACCATTTGCAGCAGTACGATACGCGCCATGCTTTCCTCACTTAAATTACAGATCTTGCTAAGATTTTGCGCGTTAGCCTCTAAATAGTATCGGGCAGCGCATATCCTTGCCTATCAAAACCACGGAATTATACGTGGTAGTGCGTTACAACGTCAAACGATACCTTCGGTGCACCAGAATGAGACACTGCCTGTTTTTTTGGCAATTCTCATCTTTTACTTCACGCTCCGTACTAATTGCGCTAACCAAGTTTGGCCCTGCTCCCAATGACCTAACCCAGACTCGCCGTTAATATGTCCTTTTGCACCAAGCGAGTGAAATTCGCTGCCCCAGCATTGTGCCCAATGTTTGGCCAAAGGAAAATCACACCACGGATCGTTATCAGAGGCGATCAAGGTACTGGCTATAGGTAAGCGAACATCTGGCATAGGACTAAAACTGGGTGCTGGAAACGTATTTTGTCCTACATCTGGAGGAGCCGCTAAAAACAGGCCTTTTACCTGTTTCACGTGCAACACAGATGAGTGAGGCGAAGAAATCCAATGCACAGCTAAAGCACAGCCGAGACTATGTGCTACCAAAATGACGTCTTCCTTACATTGCTCAATTTCTTCGGATAATTTCGCCATCCACAAATCAAGTTCGGGCTGATCCCAATTATCTTGTTGTACTCGTGCGACATTTGGCATGCTTGTTTCCCACAGACTTTGCCAGTGTTGTGGGCCAGAGTTATATAAACCAGGGAGGATAAGAAGTTTCACGTGGAACGCATCAGTAAGTGATGGATAAAAGGGTCCGTTCAAAAAACGGGGACGAAAAAAAAGCTGCAAAACCAAATCGGTATTGCAGCTTAATTGAAAAGTATTATTGACCGCGTATTTTTAAAATGACGCCATCAAGGGAATCGAGGTCGGCAAAGTCGATTACCATTTGCCCCCTGCCCTTGCTACCCATTTTCAGAGTGACCTGGGTCGCCAGCAAGTCAGATAATTCTTCTTCAAGGCGGGTAATGTCACGTGACTTTTCAGCTTTGTCACGCGGCTTACCGGTAGCGCTCATTTCTGAGGTTGTCTTAGCAACTAACTTCTCAGCTTCACGTACCGACATGCGTTTTGCAACGATTTGATTTGCTAACTGTATCTGAGTCGCCGCATCGGTGACCAATAAGGAGCGGGCATGCCCCATGTCGATATCTCCAGCCATCAACATGGTTTGCACCGGCTTCGCCAGATTCAACAAACGCAGCAAATTGGACACCGCGCTACGTGACCGCCCAACGGCCGTAGCAGCTTGCTCGTGGGTGAATGAAAAATCGGTAATTAAGCGATGGATACCTTGTGCTTCTTCGAGTGGGTTGAGGTCTTCACGTTGAATATTCTCAATCAAGGCCATGGCCGCTGCGGCCTGGTCGTCCACATCTTTCACTAAGACAGGCACTTCCTCCAACCCCGCCATCTGAGAGGCACGGAAACGGCGCTCACCAGCAATAATCTCGTAACGCGTTATACCGTTGCTTTGTCCGATAGGACGTACCAGAATCGGTTGCATGAGACCTTGCGCTTTGATCGAAGCGGCCAATTCTGCCAAAGCGCCCTCATCCATCCGCGTACGGGGCTGATATTTACCTGCCTGCATATGCTGCACCGAAAGACTGGTTGGTGCACCACTGACCGTCGGTACGGCGTCCGTAAAGTCGCCGGCACCATCGAATAAAGCCTCAAGGCCGCGTCCCAAACCCTTTTGTTTTTTCGTAACCATGTTCATTTTTCCAACTGTTTAATTCTTTCGACCATTTCAGCACCAAAGGCAATGTATGCCTGCGCACCTTTTGATGAGGGATCAAAAACCACGCCCGGTATGCCATACGATGGCGCTTCTGCAAGGCGGACATTACGTGGAATCAGCGTTTTAAAAACTTTGTCACCAAAGTGCTGCTCCAATTGATCTGAAACTTGCTGCGACAAGGTCATGCGTGGATCAAACATCACTCGCAACAAACCAACGATTTTCAGATCCGGATTAAGGTTAGCGGATACCTTTTTGATGGTATTTGCCAAGTCAGACAAGCCTTCCAACGCATAGTATTCGCACTGCATTGGGATAATCACCCCATTAGCAGCACACAGACCGTTCAAGGTCAGCATTGATAAGGCTGGCGGACAGTCCACTAAGATAAAGTCATATTCGTTGCTTACCAGTGCCAGCGCATCGCGCAGACGCTTATCGCGATTTTCCAGTTCCACCATTTCAACTTCGGCACCGGCCAGTTCTCGATTCGCGGGTAAGACATCAAAGCGGCCAGATTCAGAACGTAAGCGGGCGGAGGCTACATCGGTTATACCGAGCAATACTTCGTAGACCGAGGACGTCAGTTTTGCCTTGTTAATGCCGGCACCCATAGTGGCGTTACCCTGAGGATCGAGATCGACCAGTAAAACGCGTTGATCCAACTTCGCCAGTCCGGCGGCAAGATTGACTGTGGTCGTGGTTTTGCCAACGCCACCTTTTTGGTTTGCTATACAAAAGATTTTTGCCATAGAGGTTTTCCGTTGGTAAGTCAGACTGGGGATTTTTTTACAAAAACGAGATGCCGCTCAGCGTGTAAACCAGGCACAGACAAAGCTTGCACACCCTTCACTTGCCAGCCCTCTGGTAAGCGCTCGATTTCCTGCGCTGGTGCGACACCCTTCATGGCGATAAATTGTCCACCATCGGCCAATAGATGTCCTGACCAATTAATAAAATTACATAGCTCAGAAAATGCACGTGAAGTAATCACGTCAAATTTCTGGCTGACTTGCAGCTCTTCTACGCGCCCTGTATGCACTGTGACATTACTTAGACCGAGTTCAGTTTTTGCCTGGCTTAGAAATGCGGTTTTTTTACTAACGGTGTCGATCATGGAAATCTTAATTTCCGGATAGGTAATCGCCAGTATCATTCCAGGAAGCCCACCGCCCGCACCCACATCGAGTACATTTTTCGCTTCAGTGAAAGCAGATGCAGCGGACAATGAATCCAGCAAATGCTGTTTGACCATTTCTTTAGGATCGCGGATTGCTGTTAAATTATAAACAGAGTTCCACTTCGATAACAGTAACAAATAAGCAATCATCTTATCGATTTGCACATCTGTTAAAGGTAAAGCTAATTCTTGCACACCATCAGCGAGCATTTTACGCAACAAACTCGTATCGTTGATACTCATCAAACCTCTCCTGCTTCGGGCGTTGTTTCTAAGACGACTTCTGGTGCAGCAGCAAATTCTTTAAAACCGCGCTTCTTCAAGTGCACCAGTAATAGAGAAATCGCGGCTGGCGTTACACCTGAAATACGACCGCACTGCCCTAAAGTTTCAGGCTGATGTTTATTTAGTTTTTGTCGGACTTCGATAGATAAGCCATTAACTTCCATATAGTCAAACTTAGCTGGCATTTTGAGATTTTCGAAATGCGCATGGCGCTCAACTTCTTTCGCCTGGCGGTCAATATAGCCGGCGTATTTAACTTGGATTTCGACCTGCTCACGCACGGCTTCGTCCGTAACACCAGGACCAGCTAACGCTTGCCCTTCAACACCAATCAAACCCATCAGACTGTTGTAAGTCACTTGTGGGCGGCGCAATAAATCCGCCAATGAATACTCACGTTCCAAGGCTTTACCGACCACTCGCTCGGCCTCTTCTGCGCCGAGAATGCGGGGATTGACCCACGTAGAACGCAGACGCTCCATTTCACGTGCAACACTTTCACGCTTTTGTTCAAACATCTGCCATTGTGCGTCGCTAACACATCCAAGCTGGCGACCGATTTCGGTCAGGCGCATATCGGCATTGTCTTCACGCAAACTCAGCCGGAATTCTGCACGGCTGGTAAACATTCGGTAAGGCTCTTGTACACCTTTGGTAATCAGGTCATCGACCAAAACACCAAGATAACCCTCGTCGCGGCGTGGTACCCACGCGTCTTTACCCTGAGTTTGCAATGCAGCGTTCAAACCTGCCAACATACCTTGCGCCGCCGCTTCTTCGTAGCCCGTGGTGCCGTTGATCTGTCCGGCAAAGAATAAACCGTCTATCTGGCGGGTTTCTAATGATGACTTCAACCCGCGCGGATCAAAATAATCGTATTCAATCGCATAGCCTGGCCGCAAGATATAAGCATTTTCCATACCGCGCATAGACCGCACCAATTCTAGCTGGACATCGAATGGCAAACTGGTAGAGATACCATTCGGGTAAAACTCGTTGGTGGTCAGACCTTCGGGTTCAAGGAATATCTGGTGCGATTCTTTACTCGCGAAGCGATGGATTTTATCTTCGATCGATGGGCAGTAGCGAGGCCCTACCCCTTCGATAACACCGGTGTACATTGGACTGCGATCGAGGCCTGCGCGAATAATATCGTGGGTTTTTTCGTTCGTATGAGTAATCCAGCAAGGAACCTGCTTAGGATGCATCGCTGTATTTCCCATATACGAGAATACTGGTACCGGATCAAGATCACCGGGTTGTTCTTGCATGACGGAGAAGTCGATACTGCGGCCATCAATCCGTGGTGGCGTGCCAGTTTTCAAGCGACCTTGTGGCAACGCCAACTCTTTTAGACGGGCGGACAGTGAAATTGCTGGGGGGTCACCTGCTCGTCCGGCGGAATAGTTATTCAAGCCGACGTGAATTTTTCCATCAAGGAAAGTACCCGCGGTCAAGACAACTGCCCGTGCTCGAAAGCGGATGCCGACCTGCGTCACTGCACCGACCACACGATTGCCTTCAACGAGTAAATCGTCAACAGCCTGCTGGAACAACCACAAGTTAGGCTGATTTTCGAGACGACTACGTATGGCTTGTTTGTACAAAATCCGATCGGCTTGCGCTCTTGTCGCACGCACCGCGGGTCCCTTGGATGAGTTGAGGATACGAAACTGAATACCAGCTTCATCCGTGGCGATCGCCATCGCACCGCCCATGGCATCAACCTCTTTCACCAGATGCCCCTTACCAATACCACCAATTGATGGATTACAGGACATCTGACCAAGGGTCTCGATATTGTGGGTCAATAACAATGTGGACTGTCCCATACGCGCAGCAGCGAGGGCAGCTTCTGTACCGGCATGACCACCGCCGACAACAATCACATCAAATTCTTTTGGATAAAACATGGCTATCTTCTGACAAACAAGGACTTAAGAGGCACGATTATAGTTTGTTTTCACGTTGAAGCCATTTTCAAATGTTGATTCTCACAAAAAATAAGTCCGGATGTTTCACGTGAAACATCCGGACGCACATTTCATTTTGTAAAATTACTGTATCTATCCGCTCAAATTTTAAGCAGGCCAACCAACTTCAGACTTCATTACGATTGTTTCACGTGAAACAATCACTTCAAAAAACCGTCATAGGTCGTTTTGCAAATCAGTGCGATCACTACAAACAAAAACATTTTGCGAACAAAACCAGTGCCATGTTTAATCGCCATATGTGATCCCGTCAAAGAACCACCCACCTGACACAATGCCATCATCGCGCCTAACATCCATAAAACATGACCACTAAACCCAAACCACGCTAACGCTGAAGCATTACAAGCGACATTCAATACCTTAGCGACAGCTGATGCACGTAAGAAATCATATCCAAAGAAGCGCACAAATAAGAACATAAAAAAACTACCCGTACCTGGGCCAAAGAAACCATCATAAAAACCAATCACCCCACCCACTAACATACCTAAGAAAACTTCTTTATGGCCAGAAAACACCGGCTTATCTAAAGCACCAAATTCTTTCTTCTTAAACGTATAAATTGCCACACCAACCAACACAAATGGCAATGCCTTTCGTAATTGTTCCGGAGACACATGGGTCACCAGATAAGCACCTGCGAAAGAAAATAGGAAAGCCGTCAGTGCCGCAGGTATCGCCATAGCCCAACGAATCTCCACTTTGCGCAAATAGTTCTTAGCCGCAACACTTGTCCCCCAAATACCCGCAAATTTATTGGTCCCCAACAAGGTCGCTGGTGCAGTACCAGGCATCATAGAAAATAATGCAGGTACTTGGACTAACCCTCCACCCCCGACTATCGCATCAACAAACCCCGCAAAAAAAGCAGCACACCCCAACAGCAACATATCCATCATGTCTTCAACCTTATTTTCATTTACATTTACATTTTAATTTTTATTAAACTTCACACACAGCAAGCAGCCAGACGACAACTTTGCTTTAGTATCAAAGTTCTGGCAAGCTATAAACAATAGCAAGCCTAAGTCCCGTCAGGCCACACAGTTTTCAGTATCTTTTACCAGAACAGGAAATATCGCCCCATGAACAACTTCGAATTCCAAACTGTACCGCATATCATTAGCCACGCGGGAGCTGCGAATCAGTTAGGTCACACGATTGCTATCCATTATCCAAACGTTAAACATGTTTTACTTGTCACCGATGCGGGTTTCTTTAAAACAGGCTTACTCCAACCCGCCATAGAGAATATTCGCGCACAACAACGCCACGTCAGTATTTTTTCCGAAGTCATCGCTGATCCACCAGAATCTATTGTGTTAAATGCGGTTTCACAAGCACGCCAAGCAGGCGTCGATCTGGTCGTTGGCTTTGGTGGTGGTAGTTCTATGGATGTCGCCAAATTGATCGCCATCCTCGCAGGTACAGAACAAAACTTGGAAAGCATGTATGGTATCGGCAAAGTACTTGGACAGCGCCTTCCTCTCATCCAGATACCAACAACCGCCGGCACAGGTTCAGAAGCAACACCTATAGCGATTGTTACCACTGGTGCGACAACCAAAATGGGCGTCGTCGCGCCTCAACTCTACGCCGACATTGCCATATTAGATGCGACCTTAACCTTAGGCTTACCTGCGGCCGTTAGTGCGGCAACTGGGATCGATGCCATGGTCCACGCCATTGAAGCGTACACTACCAAACATAAGAAAAATCCATTGTCTGACATGTTGGCCACACAGGCATTACGGCTGCTATGGGGAAATATCCGCACCGTTTGTCACGATCCACAAAATCTGGAAGCTCGTCAGTCCATGCTATTGGGCGCCTTGTTAGCGGGGCAATCATTTGCCAATGCACCATGCGCTGCCGTTCATGCCTTGGCCTACCCTATTGGTGGGATCTTCCACGTACCACATGGCTTATCCAATTCACTCGTATTACCGCCTGTCTTGCGCTTCAATACACCAGAGGCACACCTTCTGTATGCAGAACTTGCCGACATTATTGCACCGCAAGCGCAAGGTAGCAGTTCAGCAAAAAGTGCCGCTCTGATTACTGCTTTAGAAGAATTAGCCGCCGAGCTGGGCATTGCCACTCGATTACGACAAGTGGGAATCAGCGAACACGATTTGGATAGGCTCGCCACCGATGCCATGTTACAAACCCGCTTGCTTGGCAACAATCCACGTGAAGTGAACTGGCAACATGCGCGAGATATTTACGCCGAAGTACTTTAAAAAAACAAAATACTTCGTTCACCAAAGTAAAATTATTGGTAAGAAAGTGCAAACTCTCCTGGTAAAAATCCCAGTAAAGAAGACTAATCTCGGAAACAACTAGTAATAATTTCACATTTTTTCCTTGTCAATTTTTCGTTATATTTTTCAATTAATGAAAAATTAATAAGGAGAAAAAATGCATCACCAAACCCTCAATAAGACCCAGCAAACAAAACGAAAGTTGATCTTTCTTTTTTGCATCCCGGCTCTATTCGCGACAAGTGCGGCAATAGCAGGAAGTAGCATTGACCCTGGCGCCATCGAAAAATGTAACCGCAATTTTGGATCCCTCGCGGTAGCAGAACCACAAAGTCAAATACTGACTTATCTCGGGCGTTACAGTCTGGGTTCCCCATCCACCATGTTGCGCATGATCGTTCAAGAATCTGGCTGTTTCACCGTTCTCGAACGCGGTGTCGCCATGCAAAATTTACAGCAAGAGCGAGCATTAGCAGCAGGCGGTCAACTTCAAGAAGGGTCAAATATCGGTGCAGGACAGTTACAAGGCGCTGATTTCGTGATGACGCCAGCAATCCAGTTCTCAGATGATTCTGGTGGCGTCAGCGGTGCGATGGGAGGTCTGCTGCACAAGATGGGAGGCATGCTCGGTGCAATTGGCGGATTAGGCGCCGGCGTGCAATTCAAAGAAGCCGAAACGTCATTATTGATTGCAGACGTCCGTTCAGGAATCCAGGTCGCAAGCGCCGAGGGAGAAGCCAGCAAAATGAATTTCAGCCTAAATGGCTGGGGTTGGGGACGCATGGGTTGGGCAAGTGCTGGTGGATACAGCAAAACACCTGAAGGCAAATTGATTGCTGCCAGCCTACTTGATAACTTCAATAAAATTGTGCTTGCAGTGCGTGACAAGCCACAGCTGATACAAACTACGGTGCAAAGTTCTAAAATCAATGCCGCGCATTCAATCCAATCAACCAACGGTAACCGCCCTGTATTCAATAACAACGCGACACCGAACACCATGCCCGGCATCGTCATCCCCGCAACGCTCGTCGGCATGTACAACACCAAATACGATGGCGATGATCAAGGTACGGTAACGATCATGGTCAGCGGTAACGGCAAGGTCAGTGGAATGGGAAATTCAATCAAATTTAAAACTAATTTCGCCCTTGCCGGCGCCATCAACAGTAGCGGCGAAATCAACTTAGTAGGTCAAATAAAATCCGTCCCAACCAAATTCACCTGCAACATCGATCCGCAAAGCGGAACCATCATGGGTATCTGGCAAACCCAGGACAACGACAAGCAAGGGACGTTTAATGGGTCCAAGCAATAGTCCAAGCTAGTCTAACCAGCACAAACTAAGGAGAACGAAAGGAAAGCAATAGCACTGCTTTACTTTCGATCCCCAATCATTATCCCCAACCAACTCAAACACTGAAATTAATCGCAAAAACCGATGACCGCCGGCAACGGTCCAATTCCTGATCGTCTACGGCGCATTCTTACTTTCCGTTTCCTTACCTACTGCTTTTCACTTTGTGCTTTTTTTCCTTGTGCTTTTTTACCTCGTCCTTTAGTTCAGCAACGCAAAGAAAAAACCATATAAAACGATGGGCTGCTTCACGCATTTAAAATAAACCAGAACGATACAAGCAAGATTGTTTCACGTGTAACCCACGCGAGTTCCCTGCTCTACATTCTTATTATCCAAATACCGCTGACCATCGTGCCTATCATGCCTGTCATGCCTGTGGAAAAATATGAAGTTATTTACACCTGTCAGCACAAAAAATATGCTGTTTTGAAATGCCCTAATCACAAAAGCATAAAAATCTCCGTGGATAACTAAGCACTTTTCCACAAGCACTTGAACCTACAAAAAAATCAAATGAATAGCACCTGTGGACAATCTCCAACTTTCACACAGCCCCTACAAGAAGATGGACACTTCCGTTTCACGCTAAAACTCGTCCAGACGCCTTTTAAGGCGATATTTCATCCACCCTACAATGAACATATCAATTGAAGAAAAAAGCCCCAAAACACCTTTAAATGACCCCAGCACACCATCACGGAAAGACTGCAGCAAATAAAAAAGCCCCGCGAATACGAGCGGGGCCTTCTGTCTGACAATACACAACCATTCAATGCGAACCGGAGCCTTGCTTCGTGCCGAACAGACCGGCCAATTCTCCAACAATTCCTTTACGGAACAAAAGCACGCAAATAATAAAAATAAATCCAGTCACCATCGTCACGGAGTCGCCCAGTGTCCGAAACCAGTCCACGTGCGAAACATCGGCCAGCCAATTACCGATATCCCCCAACTTATCTTCGAGCGCGATAATAACTACTGCGCCGACCATAGGCCCAATCATGGTACCGAGACCACCAACCAACGTCATCAAGACCACCAGACCCGACATTGCCCAGTGCGCATCCGTCAACGTTTCGAACCCAATCACCACTGTCTTTGTAGCACCAGCAAGACCAGCAATCGCCGCAGACAAGACAAAAGCCAATAATTTATAGCGATCAACGTCATAACCCAACGATACAGCGCGGGCTTCATTTTCTTTAATCGCTTTCAATACCTGACCAAACGGTGAATGAATCGTGCGGACGATCAGCGCAAAGCCAGCAGTGCAAATCGCCAGTACAACGTAATACATCGCGAGATCAGAACTCAGCGCAAGAAAGCCAAATAAATTCCCGCGCGGAATACCTTGTAAGCCATCTTCGCCACCGGTAAATTTCGCCTGCAAAAAAACAAAATACAGCATTTGAGCAAGCGCCAAGGTGATCATCGTAAAATAAATACCCTGGCGTCGGATTGCCAGCAAACCCATCACCAAACCTATGCCAGCGGACACCAGCACGCCCGCGAAAATACCCGCTTCAAACGACCATCCAGCATCTCGTAACAACCACCCTGTCACGTAACCAGCAGCGCCAAAAAACGCAGCATGTCCAAACGACAGCAAACCAGTAAAACCAATCAGTAAGTTAAACGCACAAGCAAACAGCGCAAAACACAAAACCTTCATCAGAAATACCGGATAAGCAACCTGCGGTGCCAACAGCAACAACATCAGAGCAACAGCATAAGCAATTTTTTTATTCATCTCAGCTCCGATTATTTTTCTTTACCGAACAAACCGGCGGGACGGATCATCAACACGATAGCCATGATAATAAAAACGACCGTGGCAGAAAGCTCGGGATAAAACACACGCGTCAGCCCTTCGATCACACCTAAGCCCAGGCCCGTCAAAATCGAACCCAATATCGACCCCATACCACCAATTACAACCACCGCAAATACCGTAATAATGAGGTTAGAACCCATCAACGGTGAAACCTGGATAACAGGCGCAGCCAAAACCCCCGCAAAAGCCGCCAGTGCCACGCCAAAGCCATATGTGAGTGTCACCATCAGTGGCACATTGACACCAAATGCTTCCACCAATTTCGGATTTTCTGTCCCTGCTCGTAAATACGCGCCCAACTTAGTCTTCTCAATCACAAACCAGGTCGCAAAACAAACCACCAAAGAAGCCATCACCACCCAAGCACGATAGTTTGGCAAAATCATGAACCCTAAATTCGTCGCACCACTTAATGCTTCTGGCACAGAATAAGGTTGACCTGACACACCGTACACGGAACGGAAAATGCCTTCCAACATCAACGTGATTCCGAACGTCAGCAATAGTCCATAAAGGTGATCCAACTTATACAACCAGCGCAACATCGTTCGCTCAATCACGATACCGAACACAGCCACAATCAAAGGGGCAGCAATCAACATGCACCAATAATTAATGCCGAAGTATTCCATCCCCATCCACGCAAGGAAAGCACCCATCATGTACAAGGCGCCATGCGCAAAATTGATCACATTGAGTAAGCCAAAAATAACCGCCAACCCCAATGACAACATCGCATAAAACGAGCCGTTGACCAAGCCGAGCAACAATTGCCCCAGCATCGCTTGTAGCGGAATACCAAATATTTCCATGGCACTCTTCAAAAAAATTTCGTCAACAGACCGAGACGAAAGGAGACCTAAGAAAGTAAATGTCCAGGTCAATGAACCACTTCAACAACCCGGACACCTACCACGCAGCACTATGATCTATGCAGATTTATTTCCAAAGAGAGCACTTCGAATCAGCTTTGGTCGTAAATGCCTGTTCACCCGGAATAGTTTGAATCACTTTGTAGTAATCCCATGGCTCTTTCGAATCCGCTTGTGCCTTTACTTGCATCAGATACATGTCATGGATCATGCTGCCGTCAGCGCGTACATAACCGTTTTTGACATAGAAATCATTGAACTTTGCAGTGCGTAATTTCGCCATTACTTTGTCCGTATCATCGCTACCCGCCGCTTTAACTGCATTCAGATATTGCATCGTTGCAGAGTAATCAGCAGCCTGCAGACTAGACGGCATTTTCTTCATTTTTTCAAAATAACGTCGCGCCCACGCACGTGCTTCCGGCGATTGGTTCCAATACCAACTGTCGGTCAGATACATACCGTTGGTCAGATTCAGGCCAAGAGAGTGAATATCATTAATGAACATCAACAAACCGGCCAGTTTCATGGTCTTAGTAATGCCAAATTCGTTCGCCGCTTTAACAGCGTTAATCGTGTCGCCACCGGCATTCGCCAAGCCGAGAATTTGCGCTTTAGAAGATTGTGCCTGCAATAAAAACGAGGAAAAATCAGATGCTGACAATGGATGTCTGACTGAGCCAACGACGCTACCGCCGCTCGCTTTCACAACCTTAGTTGTATCGCCTTCTAATGCAGCACCAAACGCATAATCGGCCGTCAGAAAATACCAACTCTTGCCACCTTGTTTAACGACCGCTGAGCCAGTGCCTTTTGCCAGTGCCACAGTGTCATACGCATAGTGAATCGTGTACGGTGTGCATTCATCATTGGTCAACACAGCGGTACCTGCGCCGACAGAAATAAACGGCTTTTTCTTTTCTGCGGCGACTTTTGCCATCGATAAACCAGTGCCGGAATTGGTACCGCCAATGAGCATGTCAACGCCATCGCGATCAAACCACTCACGTGCTTTGCTCGCTGCAATATCCGCCTTATTCTGATGATCAGCAGTCACCAATTCAATTTTCTTTCCAAGTACCGTACCGCCGAAATCGGCAATCGCCATCTTGATAGCTTCGACACCGCCTTTACCATCAATATCGGAATAAACACCCGACAAATCGGAGATAAATCCGATTTTGACGACATCACCGGACACCTGCGCAGCGGCAGTACCCGCACCGCCCGCGCATATCATCGCTACCGCCAACGAAATAATTTTAGATTTTGCTTTCATGTGTCTTCTCCAAGAGATAAGGATCTTTACCTACAGTTACTAGACTGCAGACAATTTTTTTTCACTTCTGTTCATCCAACATCAGACGCCCAACAACTGATTCAACACCGGCATTTTTTCTTGCAACTGCACAGCAGAAAAACTCTCCACCATCTGTCCATGTTCCATCACATAAAACTGATCTGCCAACGGCGCAGCAAAACGGAAATTCTGTTCCACCATCACGATCGTATAACCCTTCGCTTTCAGGGTCAGAATCATACGTGCCAACGCTTGTACGATGACCGGCGCCAAGCCCTCCGAAATTTCATCAAGCAACAATAATCTGGCGCCAGTACGTAAAATCCTGGCTACCGCCAACATCTGCTGTTCACCACCCGATAAACGCGTCCCCTGACTATGCTTACGCTCTTCGAGATTAGGAAACATCGTGTAAATTTCTTCTACCGACATGCCTGCATCGTGACGAGACACCACTGGCGGCAGCAGCAGATTTTCTTCTGTGGATAAAGACGAAAAAATGCCACGCTCTTCAGGGCAATAACCGACGCCAAGATGGGCGATCTTGTGTGTTGGTAAGGCGATGGTCTCTACACCATTGACCTTGATCGAACCCTGGCGTCGACCAGTCAAACCCATAATGGCACGCATGGTTGTCGTACGTCCCGCGCCATTACGGCCCAATATGGTCACCACTTCACCTTGATTTACACGCAGATTAACGTCATGCAAAATATGCGATTCACCATACCAGGCTTGTAATCCTGAAATTTTCAGACTCGGTGTTTGCGCATTGGAATTCATGCGTGCGCTCCTTCCAGTTCAGCGTTCGTGCTACCCATGTAGGCTTCCATCACTTGGGGGTTTTCTGATACCTCAGCATAACTACCTTCAGCGAGTATCGCACCTCGCTGAAGTACGGAAATTCTGTCACAAATACCGGACACGACTTTCATATTGTGTTCAACCATGAGAATGGTGCGGCCAGCCGACACTTTTTTAATCAATTCCGTCACGCGATGCACATCTTCGTGCCCCATGCCTTGTGTCGGTTCGTCCAGCAACATCATTTCCGGCTCCATTGCCAGAGTGGTTGCAATTTCCAGTGCACGCTTACGTCCGTAAGGCAAATCGACCGTCATCGTATCGGCAAATTCAGCCAGATCGACTTGGATTAGCAATTCCATTGCCCTTTCGTTGAGCTGATTGAGCGAGGTCGCGCTTTTCCAAAAAGAAAACGACGTACCTAGTGCTCTTTGCAAACCGATACGCACATTTTCTAACACAGTCATGTGTGGAAACACCGCAGATATCTGAAAGGAACGAATGATCCCCTGACGAGCAATTTCAGCTGGCTTATTGGCCGTGATATCGCGGCCATTAAAGAGAATCTGACCAGAACTCGGGTTTAAAAATTTGGTCAGTAAATTGAAACACGTGGTCTTACCGGCACCGTTAGGGCCAATCAGGGCGTGGATATGTCCCCGCTGTACTTGCAGGTTAACATCATTGACCGCAGTAAAGCCTCTGAACTCCTTAGTCAGGTGCTTAGTCTCCAGGATGACTTGGGTCATCTCATCTCCTTTATTGTCTTGCCTAAAACATGACAAACCCGCTGTCATTGCAGCGGGCATTTTTTCTCTGTGAGATCAAACTCATCAAATGACTTTTTTTAGTTTGGCATTGATAGTAACGAGTATTTCCTCATCTGTGCAAGAGCCAAAACAACGAAAAACAAAAGAATTTTTTATTGCCTGTCTTCAAGAATATGCATCGCCGCTTTTTCTGCAATCATGATCGTTGGAGAATTGGTATTGCCCGAGGTAATCGTTGGCATCACCGAGGCATCTGCCACCCGCAAACCACGAATACCAAACACGCGCAACTGACTATCTACTACTGCGCTGACGTCATCCTTACGTCCCATTTTACAAGTGCCAACCGGATGAAATATCGTTGTGCCAATATCACCCGCCGCCCGTGCTAATTCTTCTTCTGTCCGGAACTGCGCGCCAGGCTTCATTTCTTCAGGATGATATTTTTGCAGGGCAGGTGCGGCAATAATTTTTCGCGTCAAGGTGAGCGAATCCGCGGCGATCTTTCGGTCGTCAGGTGTGCTCAGATAGTTAGGAACAATTTTCGGTGCGGCCAAGGGGTCTTGACTAACGATATTCACGTGACCACGCGAACTTGGACGCAGGTTACAAACACTCGCCGTAAAAGCAGGAAAATCATGTAAGGGATCACCAAATTTCTCCAGAGACAACGGTTGTACATGGTATTCAAGATTTGCGCTTAGTTGTTCGGGATCAGACCGCGTAAATGCACCCAACTGCGATGGTGCCATGGACATCGGTCCGCTCTGTTTAAACGCATATTCCAAGCCAATCGCCGCTTTTCCTAACCAGCTATTAGCCATAGTATTGAGTGTCTTAGCACCACTAATTTTAAATGCCGAACGAATTTGTAAATGATCTTGTAAATTCGACCCGACACCCATCAAATGATGGGCGACTGGGATCCCTAAATTGTGCAGGTACGCTGCATCGCCGACACCTGAGTGTTGCAAAATAGCAGGCGAACCAATCGCTCCCGCGGCCAACACGGTCTCATGAATAGATTCGGCGAACCATTCCTGCCCATTACCAACGAATTCCACACCAACACATCGCTTTCCCTGTTCGTCATCCTTGAAACGCAATCGCTTCACTTGACATCCGGTCATAATGGTCAGATTTTCGTGTTTCATTGCAGGACGCAAAAACGCCTTTGACGCATTCCAACGTATGCCACGTTTTTGATTGACGTCGAAGTAGCCACAACCTTCATTGTCACCACGATTAAAATCATCCGTCTTTGGAATGCCGACTTGTTCAGCGGCATCCCGGAATGCATCTAAAATTTCCCACGATAAACGTTGCTTTTCAACGCGCCACTCTCCTCCCTGGCGATGGAACTCACTATCACTACTGTAATGATCTTCACTCTTTTTAAACCAAGGTAAGACTTGATCCCAGCGCCAGCTATCATCGCCGGTCAGGGATGCCCATTCGTTGTAATCACGGGCTTGTCCACGCATGTATATCATGCCATTAATCGACGAGCAGCCACCTAAGACTTTGCCGCGTGGATAAATCAAACTACGGCCATTTAAGCCCGCTTCTGGTTCAGTGCGAAACATCCAA
Source organism: Undibacterium sp. SXout20W (assembly GCF_049340285.1). Classification (NCBI taxonomy): domain Bacteria; kingdom Pseudomonadati; phylum Pseudomonadota; class Betaproteobacteria; order Burkholderiales; family Oxalobacteraceae; genus Undibacterium; species Undibacterium sp. SXout20W. The sequence continues at coordinate 29,248 of NZ_JBMPPH010000019.1, forward strand.
TCGGTGCGTGGATTATTGATGCAATACAAATAGCCGACCGGAATATGTATCCACACATAATCATCTTTGCCGCCTGCTTCGACCAACAACACTCGGTTCGCTGGCGATGCGGACAAGCGGTTCGCTAACACACAGCCAGCGCTGCCACCACCCACCACGATATAATCAAATTGTCCTGCGGATTCCATGGATTTTTCCTTATTCTTTTTTTGTTACGCCATGTGCATCGTCAAATGACTGACCAAATTGTGCATCAATTCAGTCGCCCCCATTGGCCGTGCCCGCGCAATACCTTGTCCGCACCACATCGACATCAATTCTGTATTATTACTTTTTCCGGCCGCCGCTCTGATCGCAGCGGTTAACGCATTTTGCACAGGATAAGCAGGAACCTGATCAGCAACCGTTGCCATCAATTGCATAAATTGATTATCAAGTCCACGCGCATAACGTCCCGTAATCGCTCTTGTCTGGCGCGTCATATCAGACGTCGTTGTCAACAATTTCAGTTTGTAAGCAGGATGAATTCCAGATTCATGTGTGACTAAAAAAGCCGTTCCCATTTGCACCGCCTGTGCACCGGCAGAAAGAGCAACAACAACGTCCTCTCCGGTCACAATATTGCCTGCTGCAATGATGGGACTACGCAACACTGACGCCGCCTGCGCTAACAATTCCAGTGTCGTAAAATTGATTGCTTCTTGCTGACCAATAAAGGTTCCGCGATGACCACCCGCCTCAACACCAGATAAGCAAACCGCGTCGGCACCCAGTTCTTGCCACGCCTGCGCTTCGGCAAGATGGGTAGCAGTACCTATCACCACGATGCCAGCAGCATGTAGTTGCTGAATTTGCGCTTGATTCAAAATACCAAAAGTAAAACTGGCAACTGCCGGACTGACGTTTAATAAGGCTTCAAATTGCGCGTCAAAATCTTCGCACCACTTGGTCGGAACCGGTAAGTCGCTCATACCCAGCTGCGACCAGATCGGTTGCAATAATTCACATGCTTGTTGTATTTCTTGCGCCGATGGTGATGGTGTTTTCTGGACGAATAAATTCATGGCAAATGGCAAGCTACACGCTTGCCTTATCTCCCAGGCTTTCTCCAACATGCTTTCAGGCGACAACATGCCACACGCTAAAGACCCGAGTCCACCCGCATTTGACACCGCGGCGACCAAGGCGGGTGTTGAAGCGCCACCAGCCATCGGACCTTGAATAATAGGGTGAGGAAACAGTTCTTGTAGTCGCAGCATGCTTATTCCTTTTCGTAGAAGAAATTTATTTGGCTACTGGCATTGTGAACTCCGCCCCTTTGCCTATGCTATCTGGCCAGCGCTGCATAATCGATTTATAGCGCGTATAAAAGCGAATACCCTCTTCGCCATATGCATGCATATCACCAAACAATGAACGCTTCCAACCGCCAAAAGAATGCCAGGCCATTGGCACTGGAATCGGCACATTAATACCAACCATTCCTACTTGAATGCGACGAGAAAATTCACGTGCCGTATTGCCATCAGACGTAAATAAAGAAACCCCGTTCCCGAATTCATGGCGATTAATAAGCTCAACAGCAGACGCAAAATCAGGTACACGAACAATACATAATACCGGTCCAAAAATTTCTTCGCGATGAATTTTCATGCCTTCTTTAACGTGATCAAATAAAGTACCGCCAAGGAAAAATCCCGCTTCATGTCCTGGTACTTGAAGACCTCTGCCATCAACCAACAGCGTCGCACCTTCCGCTATTCCATCGGCAATGTAGCCTTCGATTTTTGCTTTATGTACTGCAGTAACAACGGGCCCCATTTCGGCATCACTTTCCATGCCATTTTTTATTTTTAATGATTGAACTCGCGGCACCATTGCATCCACTAATTGATCTGCAATATCACCCACTGCTACCGCCACTGAAATCGCCATACAACGTTCCCCGGCAGAGCCATACGCCGCGCCCATCAACGCATCAACTGCTTGTTCTAAATTGGCATCTGGCATCACCACCAAATGATTTTTCGCGCCGCCTAAGGCTTGTACACGCTTACCTAAACGTGTCCCTTCGCTGTAAATGTATTCAGCAATCGGCGTTGATCCGACAAAGGAAATCGCCGCCACATCCGGATGTTGCAGCAACGCGTCAACAGCCGTTTTATCACCTTGAACAACATTAAAAACACCGTCTGGCAAACCAGCCTGACGCAATAGGTCTGCGATCATTAATGCACAAGAAGGATCACGTTCGGAAGGCTTCAAAATGAACGTATTACCGGTTGCAATCGCAAGTGGTGCCATCCACATCGGTACCATGAATGGAAAATTGAATGGCGTAATTCCTGCTGTCACGCCAAGTGGTTGACGCAAATTGTAATTATCGATACCACCACCAATATTGTCGGAAAACTGTGATTTCAATAATTGCGGCATACCACAGGCAAACTCGACAATCTCAATACCTCGAGTGACTTCCCCCATCGCGTCCGACAATACTTTTCCATGTTCGCGGGTAATTAAAGTGGCAAGTGCACGATGATGTTGGTCGAGTAATTCCTTAAATTTAAACATCACCCGCGCGCGTTTCAATGGCGCCGTTTCCGCCCAGGCTGGAGCAGCCGCTTTCGCTGCAGCAACAACGGTATCGACTTCAGTAACGCTGGCTAACGCAACCTGCGCCACCACTTCACCGGTAGCCGGATTAAAGACGTCTTGTTGACGACCACTGGTTGATGGAAAAATCTGCCCATTCATGTAGTGTTGCAGTACGGATGTCATAAGAGAACCTTAATTAAAGAAAGATGTTTTTTTATGAGATTAATTCACTCGCCATTGCAAATCCAATGAGTTATTATCAGTAGCAATATAAAAATTACTTATAATGCTTACGACTTTCTTCCGTTGACCAGATCATTTTTCTTCTCTTCTTCACATGGACTTCATTCAGCTGCGCGCTTTTATCACCATCGCCCGCGAAGGTAATCTGACCCGTGCAGCCGAGCGACTGCATGTCACGCAGCCGGCTGTCAGTTTGCAACTTAAATCCTTGCAAGAACAACTCGGCTTGCAATTATTTACTCGTAATAGCATTGGGATGAGTCTGACCAATGATGGTGCCAAACTATTACCCTATGCAGAGCGGGTATTGGCAAGTAGCGCTGAATTCAGGCAAGCGGCGAACGCGCTCCACTCGACTTTATCCGGAGAACTGGCCATCGGTACCATTCTCGATCCGGAATTTACGCGTCTAGGGGTCTTTCTCAAGCGGTTAGTCGAAACGTATCCCCAGATCGCGACGCGGATGCAGCATGGCATGTCAGGGTGGGTGTTACAGCAAATACGAGCAGGGCAACTAGATATCGGCTTTTATCTAGGAGAATTGCCTGGCGACGGCAAAACGCCATTGCACCGATTAGTACTCACGGATTTTACTTATCGTGTTGTGGCGCCGGGTGGATGGAATAGTCGGGTGCTCGGTCAAAATTGGGAAAAATTGGCACAATTACCATGGATCTGGACGCCTCCAGAATCAGCACATCACCGGCTGTTAAGTAAAATTTTTTCCGCACACAATATCACTCCCAACAAAGTGGCCTTAGTTGACCAGGAGCAGTCAATGTTGGATCTGGTGAAATCGGGCGTTGGTTTAAGTTTAATTCGCGACTCAATCGCTATGCGTGAAGCCCACTTGCATGGGCTGGTCATCGCCGATGAAGTCAGTCTCAAAACAGAATTAAGCTTAATTTGTCAGGATAAGCGTAAAAATGAAGCCATGATATTGGAGAGTTTTCAACTAGTTAGCCAATGTTGGAAGTTAATCATCTAAAATCCTTTTTTTGATTTAGTTTTATCAATCGCCGTATTAATCTGACCGGACAAAAAGAAAGTGTTAAAGCGCTGCCTGATTAGCCTCACTATGAGTATTTTTCTGCTTCCTGGCATAGGAAAGGCCGAAAGTATTAAGCTGGTTATTCAAGAATTTCCACCATTCAGTTACACGGAGACAAAAAGTGCAGAAATTCACGGTTTTTTGGTCGATAAAGTCCTGGAAATAATGAAGCGAGCAGGGGAAACGCCTAGTCTGAGCAGCACATCCCTGGCGCGAGGTCTGAATGCAACACTGAGTGCAGAAAATACTTGTGTATTTGGTCTTCGGCGAACACCCGAGCGAGAAAATTTGTATAAGTGGGTGGGGCCTCTGACGACGGACACCTGGATTCTTTATGCACGAAAAGAGGGTCAGCGGGTATTAAAACGCTTCGATGATGCAAAACCTTTCGCTATTGGTTCTTACCGCAATGCCGCAACCGGCCTGCAGTTAGCCGAACAAGGCTATCACATCGTCTTTGCGGGTGAAGACGAAGAAAACCCTCGCTTACTGATCAACAAACGCTTGGATTATTGGATTGTTTCCGAACTGCACGGTATGTATATCGCCGAACAACAAGGTTTTGGCAAACAAATCGTACCCGCCATCAAATATAAAAATATTGAACTCAATATGCTTTGTAATCTCCATATGGATCAACAAAGAATCGACTTATTCAATAAAATCAACAAGATTCTGGATAATGATGGCACCATGGACAAAATTTTACGCAAAAACGGACTTAAATAATGGCACGCACAACGAAAGCGAGCAATGCAGTTCAACGCCTGAAAGAACGTAGCACACAAGGTATTTATTCGATGGTGACTATGGCTGATGGTCGTTTTTACCTGACCTTAAGTACGGCAGGTGGCGCGCCGATGCCAGTACACGAGCCTTTAGAAATTGATGCTTTTGTCAGTTTGGTCAATGGACTCGAGAAACAAGCACCCAAAAAAGCCAGCAAACTTGACGTTGCTTTTGAACAAAAACTGCAACGATCACGACAACAAGAAAATTAACCCTTTGAACAAGGATCACTGCTATATGAAATCTCGTTTACTCGCCGCCCTGCTGAGCTTATTCACTATGTTATCCACAGATTATAGTGTGGCACAGACGGCCAATGAAAACACAACTTTTGGCGAGAACTTACAAAAAATCGATATCAAAGTCGGTACTGGCAGAGAAGCCAAACTTGGTGATATCGCCGTCGTCCAATACACAGGATGGCTCTATGACCCGTTGCAAAACAAAGAGCACGGTACCAAGTTTGACTCTTCGACTGGCGGCGATCCCTTCAGCTTTCCAATCGGCATCGGCAAAGTGATTAAAGGCTGGGATAAAGGCGTCGTCGGAATGAAAGTCGGCGGAAAACGCACCTTAATCATACCGCCATCGTTGGCTTATGGTGCGCGGGGGGCTGGCAATATCATTCCTGGTAATGCAACCTTGATTTTTGATGTTGAATTAGTCGACGTAAAATAACGACTACATTAATGACTACATTTGAGCATGTGCAGGATAAAAATGCCAACTACGCGCAGAAAATTCTCAACAACCAACGTGCGAGCGAGAGTGGCGAATGCGAAGATTCAAAACCAGTTGGCATGCTCAACGGTTCTTATCAATCTTTAGCGTTACCTCTTATTTTTTCAGGTATGGTAGTCATTTACAAAGTGCAAAAAATTTTCGTTAGATGATGTGCAGTCGTTTTGCATGTTGGTCATAAGTTATTCGCTCAGCATCCGCCATAGCGTAAATTTCTTCTGTATCTTGCTCCTTTTCGATCGCAATTTAGATTCAGCAATTTGTTTAAAATTAACTTAACAGTGCCATCTGGCGATAGGTGCTAATCTACCTTAATCAGGAGCGGCCAAACCTCAATGGCAAGTCATTTACGAATTCGCCATAAAAAGACAAAAGCTTGAAAACCTGAGCAAGAGCAACGATCCTTTATTCCAAAACGATCATCAAGTAGATCGCTGTCGGCATCGCACATCAATTCATCAAGGCTTATCAATCTAGGTATGGCGGTGTCGGTAAAATTGACAGTTACGGTCTAGATGTTACGACGTTGTTATCTAACTTGTTGATATGCAACGAAAAGTTTAACATGGCTCGTTATTTGCTACTAGCTTACGTATCTACAAATCAAATGGAAAATCCATGAAAAACGTCATCTCTAAATTTTTGTCCGTTGCTGTAGTAGCACTGACAACTCTTGGTACTGCGAACGCCAATGTTGTTTATACGAACACCCCAAATGGGAGCTCTATTGGTAATATCTCTGGCGGAAATGGCGGCAACACCACGACCTACGGCGAGATTTTTACGGCACCGAGCGCCGCTACATCTTTGGATAGTATTAGCTTTTGGTTGCAAGGTACGGGTACCAATTATTACTATGGTGTCGCAACTTGGACAGGAGGCGGCGCAGGTTCCGCATTGTTCACATCCGCCGCCGTTTCTGGGGCCTACAGCTCATTTACTGAGGTTACCGTTGCCACAGGTGGTCTGAATTTAGTTGCAGGTCAAAAGTATGTGGCTTACCTCAGCTCTGCTGGATTGGCCGGTACTGGCTATGACACTGTTGAGCGTGGCACCAAGTCTTCAATCGACGGCGGCATGGCATGGGATAATTCAGGTGGCAAAAGCCCGAACAACAATGCAAACTGGAACGGAAACCACGGCACCTCATATGTAATGGCTGATGTATTGACCTTCAGCAGTTCCCAAAATGTCCCCGAGCCAGAGTCTATGGCTCTAGTTGGATTGGGATTGCTCGGCCTTTGTTTGAGTCGTCGCAAAGCGAAGCAAGCCTAAAACGGTTTGCCAAGAAAATAACGGGGGCTTAGGCCTCCGTTTTTACGTGGATTATCACTCCTAAGGATAAGCGCCAGGCCGCTCAACACGGGCACAACAATCTCAATTTGAGGTCAGTGCAAGGAATTGTTGATGAATTAAACATACCTTCTAGTTTAAGCCCAAGAGATTATAAACTAAGCAAGTAGCAATATGTATCAGCTTCTGATACTACACAATACATGAAACAGTGAAAGTTACCGTGGACATAGTCGAACCTACCCGCTTAAAAGGCCACTTGAGTGACGTTGTTGAACAAGTCAAAATAAGCTAAACCGACTTCGGATTTTGGCCATTTTTATATCCTTATAGGCACAAACATTCGCAGATTTGTTTTCTGTTTGATCCAGATGCACTGATCTATACCTCAGCTTATTACTAAGGCAATCCGCGTGCTTTCATGTTGTTGCCAAAAATATGCTTGTTCGGTAGCATGGCAAATCGACGAGAATCATGAAAAATTGCTTACATACCTAATGAAATTTCGATCTATTCAACAATGCCGTTCGAGTCGCTGTCGCGGTCTAAAGTTAATCAATCGATCACCAAACTCAGTTATTCAAGTCAATTTATTCAATATCTTCGATACGAATACACTCAAAATTATAGACTGAATAAAAAAAACAACAGGTCACGATCACTAATGCGAAGGTGCCAAAGAAGAAAAGTGGTTGTATTCCGGCAGGGAAAATGTATTCATACCAACCAACAAACCCGGATAACACCAAGGTTGCGAAAGCAAAATTCATTAACTTTCGCGACTGTCGCAAGCTTGCAGCTGAGATTAACAACATAACAAAAAGAGATAGCGCGAAATTGACGATTCCAGACATGTCCCCACCTAATTATTAGTAGAATAAATAACAAATTAGCATAAAAATTTGAATTACTAATAGCTAATTTATAATAAATAGATGCTTTGACATTTTTTGTAAAATTAAACACTGTGGTGAATAAGAATCACGCTACTTAGGTTGGAAAACTGAGGTAAAACCGCAGACGTCGATAATTCGGCTAATTCAATCAATGTTCTATAAAATAGCCAACTTGCGTCTCGACTATTTATTTAGACCGATTTGAAGCGCTATGAATCATATCGACCAACTTCTGTGATACCTGCCCCTCGATAAAATGCAGTGTCAACCACCGAGCAATTCAATCTAAATTCAATCGATTTACTAGCCCCTGACACCAATCAATATAATGAAAATCAAGCTCGCCCTGATCGTCGCATTGCACTTTTTTGCCCTCCCATGCTTCGCTGCGGATCAAACGACGTCAACCGCACCGACGAATGTACAAACGAATGTACAAACGAATGTACAAACGAATATACAAACGAAAGTACAACCAACACAATCAGTGATTGTTGTCGAACCAGGCGACAACACGACAAAAAACCAAGGCGTTCAGATTGATTTACCCAAAATGCCCGAAGAAAAGAAAAATCCTCATGCAAATGATCCCATACGAACCTGGTCAGGTGACGTTCCAGTCACCGGGCTCGTCTACATCTTAATTGCCTCGATGCCAGTGTTGGCGTCGCTCTATTTTGCTTATCAATTATATTTGTTTATTCAAGCCCGCCGCCGGCGTTTAACAATACGGCACCAACGAGAAAGATAACCCCTTTTTGCTGAGTCTGTTTCGACATACAAAAAAACCATAGTTAAAAATCAAATAAGCTTTTTCATTAAATATTCATCAAGCTGTCACTTGCTTGTCACCTCCGCGCCCTAAAGTCACTGCTACCGCTAAGTAAAAATAAGCGCAAGTAATCTTCATTCAGGACCTGCTATATAAATTCTATTTATGCACGTCTTGGATTCAGAAGTTTTTTGCGGAAATTACTCACTATCGCCGGAGACTAGTATGTCAAGCAAAGCATTGATCGACAGCGCCGTATTTAATTCCACAACTTCAGGCCGTAAAGGACTTGCCGATAAGCTATTCGCTCATTGGTTCAGCCGCTTGGTGTACGCGCAGATCTGGGAAGACCCGCAATCAGACCTTGATGCACTACAACTAAAGCCAGGCGCGAATATCCTGACGATTTCTTCTGGTGGCTGCAATGCACTCGCCTATTTATCTGCAAATCCTGCTGCTGTTCACGCTGTGGATCTCAATGCAGCGCATTTAGCTATGCTCAATATGAAGCAAATGGCGATCAAACATTTGCCTGATTACGAAGCAGTTCTGGCCTACCTTGGTGATGCCAATCATAGTGACAATATCAAACGATACAAACGCCATATTCGAGACAATTTATCCAACGACGCGAATAATTTCTGGGAAAGCCGGTCAATTTCAGGCCAACCACGTTATCACTACTTTGCAAAGCAAGCATACCAACACGGATTATTAGGAAATTTCATTGGCTTTGCTCATCACTTTGTCCGTTTCATGGGCGGCAACTTAAGTAAAATGCTCGAAGCACGGAATATCGATGAACAACGTGAGTTATTCAATCAATACGTTGCACCAGCCTTTGAAACAACACTATTTAAATTAATGGCGCAACAACCTCTGGCGCTTTATAGCCTGGGCATACCACCATCGCAATTTGACGCGCTCAAAGAAGATGCAAAAAATGGTTTGCATTTGCTGTTCAAAGAAAGAATGCGCCACCTTTGCTGCGATTTCCCTTTAGAAGAAAACTGCTTTGCCCAACAAGCATTAGGACGTCGCTACGACGTGAGCAAACAAAAAGCGTTACCGCTATATCTTCAAGAACATCATTTCAATACCCTGCGCGACAACATTGACCGCTTGCATCCACATCACACAACATTGACAAACTTTTTGCAACAGCAACCGCGCAATTCCATGGATGCCTATCTGTTTTTGGATGCACAGGATTGGATGGATCAACAACAACTCACCGAACTATGGACAGAAGTAACCCGTACTGCGGCACCTAATGCAAAAGTCGTATTTCGTACAGGTGGTGAGACTTCGCCATTAGAAAAAAAACTTCCCGCATCAATTCTCGCTCTCTGGCATACGGACACTGAAAAAAATCGCGCTTTATATGCTACCGACAGGTCTGCGATTTACGGTGGCATGCATCTGTACACCAAAATTTGATCAGAATTAAGCGCCCAATTGACTACGCCACTTCCGCCACGTTTAGTGGCCGATGCCTTATGGTTGCTAACCGCTCGTTCACGCGGTGGTAACCATTGGGTCAACAATGTTCATTCAGAGATCGACTCTGTTGATATTGCCGGCCACAGCTATCCCGTAACCCTGCTTGAGAATAGCGATTGGAAAGAGAGCTATGTCGCCAGCCCTCGCTCAACCTGGCTACGCTATGCTCGCCAAGAAGCCTTACGTCATTTATCCCCGATGCTAGCTCATGTTGCAAAAGCTGGCTCGTGCGTCGTTTTCGGGCCGTTGGCCGCTTTAATGCAAGCCAGTAAATTAGATCAGTCAGTGATCATCGCCAATTATCTGATATCGACAAATCTCTATTCAAATTGGCATAGGGACGACATTAGCCATATAACCGCAACCGTAAGCGAACAACATCCCGAGCGCCCATTGATGATACGAAATATTTGTTCTGAAGTGACTCCCTCACTCATGACAAACTTGTCTCAGCAAGGCTGGAAAATGCTTCCAACACGGATGATTTATCTCTGTGATCCTCAAAAAACTGAGGTCTGGAAACACAACCACGTTAAAAAAGACGCTAAATTATTGCTCGATAATACGGTTGAAATAGTGACTCAAGAATCATTAACCCCGAATGATCTCGATGCTTTACGTCTCTTGTTCCAACAACTATTTATCGACAAGCACTCGTATCTCAATCCTGATTTCAGTCCGGCTTTCTTTTCATTGTGTCTGGAAACCAGCTTTCTTGAACTGATAGGCTTACGCTGGCAAGGCCGTTGGGTTGGTGTTGTGGGACTCTACATGCACCCGGAAAGCGGTTGGCTAACAACGCCATTGATAGGATATGACACAACATTGCCACAAGAATTGGGTTTATACCGCCGCTTGATGGCCATCCTTTTACGCGAAGCAAAAAATCGGGACTATCGATTGCATTATAGTTCCGGCGCAAGTCAGTTCAAACGAGCGCGTGCTGGAACACCGGCGATGGAATATACAGCGATTTACAATCATCATCTGCCAAAACAGCAAAAATATTATTCAGATGTATTTATAAAACTCTTTCAACAATGCGCACCAAATTTGTTGAAACGCGCCGATGGTCTCTAAAAATACAGTATTTTGAATATGTTTGAGTCAATATTTTGTCACAGTGAACTGACCGAAATGCACACTTGACTAAGCACTATACGCAGCCAAAAAGGCTATTTCGTGATAATTTTCTTATCAAATAGCCTGTGGATAAAGACCCTTATATCCCCAGCATAGATTGGGGAAAACTAGATTTAAATTGTCGCTGCAATTTCTTATCCCAAATCTATCATCAAAACATACATAACTTATCCGAACATCTATACAGCGAATAAGTCTTTGTTTATGTGTATAAATATAGAGTTATCCACAAAAAATCGCGACGTTAACCATTACTACTATGTATATATAAACTAAGTTATATAAGTAAACCTGTTTTAAACGTTTTTAAAATAAAAGCCTAAAATCATCAGCAACTTAAAAAATTTCTTTTTCTTTTTTTTCTTCTTTTCTTTTTTTTTCAAAGACAATTTTCAAAAAAATAAAAATAATTTTTTTTCCAAATTGAATTACTAAAAACAATGCATTTCTTCAAATAAACATTGTTAGTAAAAAATATGGTTTTTGCTATCGCTCAGGTTTATTAACGATATAAATTCACCTTCATCCCAATCAAAACGCTGATTTGCCTTGGTACTTAAGACGTTTTTTTAAAATTTTCCTTAAAAAACGACAAATTTAAAAATATTTCTGTGGATAAGTAGAATGATATCCACTGTATGCATTGTGAGTAACTCCACTTTATATAAAAACTGATTTTTTTATACAAAAACTATCCTGTGGATATACATCTCTTTTTCACTGGGTTATAAATTACTTAAACAATTGATTCTGTGGATGTAAACCGACTTATCCACAGCTAGGTACCACCGTTAACAATAACTACTATTTATATATAAAGTTATTAAATTAAATGTTCTCAACAAGCAAAAAGAGCCGTTAACTCTTTTCCAAAAATATCCTTTAGAATCCGTTACTTAGATCGATAGACATCGCTAAGGAAGGAGAGATGACTGTCTTGCTTACTGTCTCGCCTGCTGTTTTAATCACCAACAACAAAAATGAAAAAAATCGTACTGAACTTTAAGAAAAAATAAATCCAACCTTGCTATACAAGATCGCATACGGATTCGATCGCTTAAACTGGCTCACCATTTCAATAAAAACAGGACAGCGTTATGCAGAAATTACGTTTAATAACTTGGTGTTTAACAGCGAATATCATTCTATTAACGTTACATTCAGGGGCAAAGGCCGCGAATAAAGAAGAACCAATAACGGTTGTGGTGACCGCCGACAAAATGCTCGACGTAGCCAAAGGCACCTTCCTCAATCATCCACAAATAACAATCCGTAATGGTCGGATCGTTGCCGTAGAGCAAGTTGGTGCAACCATTCCAGCCGGTGCTCGAAAAATCGAACTTCCGGGAATCACGATCATGCCGGGGTTCATTGATATGCATGTGCATCTGACCAGCGATCCGCACTATGGAGGCTATCGTGGCTTGGAATTTACCGATAACTTCTGGACCGCTGTCGGCGTGGCAAATGCAAAAAAAACCTTGGATGCTGGATTTACCACCGTACGTAATGTTGGCTCATCAAATTATGATGATGTCGCTATAAAACAAGCGATCGAAGAACGCCAAATTCCGGGCCCGCGAATTATCCCTGCAACTTATGCCATCGGTGCAACAGGTGGTCATTGTGATACGACAGAATTTCCGCCGTCTTTAACGGTTCCCACACCTGGCGTCGCGAACGGCCCTGATGAAATTCGTGCAACAGTACGCAAACTCAGAAAATATGGTGCTGAAGTCATCAAGTTCTGCGCAACGGGTGGTGTGTTTTCAAAAACTGATTCTGTTAGTGGTCAACAATATTCATTACTAGAAATGAAAGCATTAGTTGATGAGTCACACATGCTAGGTCTTAAAGTTGCGGTACATGCGCATGGTGCAAGTGGCATTAAAGACGCGATTCGTGCCGGCGCAGACACCATTGAACATGCTAGTTTGGCCGACGATGAAGCCTACACACTAGCAAAACAACACGGTACCTGGTTTTCAATGGATATTTATAATGATGATTACATTCTTGCTGAAGGCGAAAAGAATGGCACTTTTCCTGAATCACTGGAAAAAGAACGCATGATTGGTCTAAAACAACGCCAAAGTTTCAAAAACGCCTTAAAAGCAGGTGTAAAAATGGTGTTCGGTACCGACGCCGGTATTTATCCACATGGCGATAATGCCCGGCAGTTTAAAACAATGATTGATTGGGGGATGACGCCTATCCAGGCGATACAGGCAGCCACCGTCAATGCAGCTAATGCGTTGGGACGTACCGCTGATGTTGGCGAGATTGAAGTAGGTCGTTATGCAGACATCATCGGTGTAAAGGGAGATCCATTAAACGACGTTACCTTATTACAGTCTATTAAATTTGTGATGAAAAGCGGTGAAGTCATTAAAGAGATCAAATAAGTAGACTCAGGCTAAGGCTAAATATAAAGCAAAATATAAAGCGAAATACATGGGTAAAACATTCATTCCTGAGATGTCAATTATGAATTATGGACCTTCGCCAGGTAGCCATTATCATGACCATTTTCAAGTGCTGTGGAGCCTGCAAGGCAATCTGGAACTTGAAATCGAGGGAAAAGGAGTAAATTTAAGTGCGGGAACAGGCATCATCATTGCTCCCGATGAACGACATAATTTCGAATCACACAACGCTAATCGTTGTCTCGTGCTGAATACAAAGGATGCTGGCTGGGCAGCACGGCCACGAGTGCCATGTTCCATCGACGCGATTGATCATCTTGCACGTTATATTCAGGTAGCGTTATCTTCCAACCTACCGATATCCTATGAATTGAGTAGTTTGCTTTTAGCGCAAACATGGGGAAACTCAACAGCACGACGCCGTTTTCGTCGTCCGATTGATTGGGGGCAACTAACCAACTGGGTCAAAAGCCAACTTTCTAGGCGATTAACAGCCATGCATTTGGCTGAGCAAGTGAATCTAAGCGAAAGCCAGTTCCGGGCGCGTTGTTATGCTGAGCTGGGATACAGTCCCATGTAATGGCTACGGCGACTGCGATATGATCAGGCGCGCGTATTAAGGGCAAAGGGAATGAGCGTTGCTGATGCTGCCCGACACGTAGGTTACGACTCCCCTTCTGCTCTAACGGCCGGCATTCGCCGCGATCAGTAAAAGAACACAAGCGAAATGCGACGATAGATCAGCGTCGTGATGGTGAGTATTTCGGTACACTAATGAACTATGAAATCTGACCTACTCGCCCTCTCCGCTATTGCCCTCTGGGCGATTCTTGCTGCACTTAGCGTAACATTGACGCATGTGCCACCTTTCTTGCTGACAGGCTTAGGTCTGATTATTGGAAGCTTGATTGCACTTCCTCTTTCTGGGTTCAAATTGTCTGCATGGAAAATACCGTTTCCTACGATGCTGTTAGGTATTTACGGCTTGTTTGGATTTCACCTGCTTTTCTTTATCGCATTGCGGACAGCACCTGCTGTTGAAGCGAATCTCATTAATTATTTATGGCCTCTTGGTATGGTCGTACTGGCACCTTTGGTCATTCCAGGAACCAAGCTGCAAGCTACACACATTGGTGCTGCTTTGCTTGGTTTCGCTGGCGCCGCTGTGGCTATCCTCGGACGCAAATATGGCGCTGAAGAGCTGAGCGGTGGGTTTCATTGGGGTTATTTGTTTGCCTTTTTTTCTGCACTTATTTGGGCAACGTATTCATTGGGTACAAGACGGGTACCGCATTTTGATACTGCAGCAGTGGGTAGTTTTGCTGCGGTGTCAGGTGTACTATCATTGGGGTGCCATTTTATATTTGAACCAGCGGTAACCTTATCTTCTGCAGATGTAGTAAAAATATCGATTCTTGGAATTGGCCCTCTTGGTGGTGCGTTTTTTCTGTGGGATGCCGCAATTAAGCACGGAGATCCAAGACGTATAGGTGTTTTTGCTTTCCTCACGCCTTTACTTTCGACGATTGTCGTTGTGATTTCAACTGGACAGCCGTTCCGTACCAATATTATCGTATCAGCGTTGATGATCATTGTTGCCGCTGAATGGGGACGTCGGGCGACCAAGCAGTAAGTGTCCCAACCTAGTCCAACGAAAAAAAAGTCCTCCGTTTTATCTAAAACGGAGGACTTTTTTTGGTTGTTATCTTTCGATAACGATATTAAAAATTATTTTAAAAACTGCATTAAAAACTATATGCCAATCCTGCTGAATACAAAATAGGATTCAGTTTGACGTGGGTCGTACGTTGAATACTACCAGTCGTCGCAACCATATCAGTACTTACATTCGCTGCCGCGATATTGGCATTCAAATACAGATGATCAGCGATTTTGTAGTTCATACCCACAGTCGCAGCCAAACCAGTGTAGGAAGACAACGAGATCGATGTAGGACCGCCTGATGCAAGGTTACCTGAAGGCTGTGACGTAACATCATAAAACTTCGTGTAGTTAATACCCAAGCCAACGAAAGGACGGAATTTAGATCCGCTTTCATTAAAATGGTAATTAGCAAACACGGTTGGTGCTAATTGCTTGACTGTCGTAATCACGCCAAATGGTGCCAGCGTACCAGTACCGGAAATATTATGCTTTGGTGGAATACCACCGGCGAATGCGACAGCCCAGTGGTCATTCAACATATGTGAAAAACCAAACAACAGCGTAGAAGCACTACCAACAGTTAAACCTGCAGGTTGCGGTGTTAAGAAAGCTGGACCATTTGAAGAAAGATTTGGTGAACTGGAATGAACACTGATGTAACCAAATCCTGCAGCGACCAGATTCTGATCTTCAGCCATTGCTACCGACGAAGTTAAACCAAACAATGCACACAATGCGATTTGTATTTTTTTCATGATTGCGTCTCCTAATTACTTCGCAAGTTGTTGGAAGAAACCTGCAGCCGCAGCATTGCAGAACGGTGGTACCAATGTACCGTGGTAAGCACTCGCAACAGCGACTGCCGGTGACTGACCTGCCGCAACAGCAGCGGCGATAACTTGTGATTTTGCTGTTGCAAATCCCACTTTTGCTGCAGCAAACGGATCAGAAGCACTTGTCGGAGCAGAGTCAACGTCGAGTACGCTCAGATACGGAGCACCAAAACCATTACCATTTAAGAACGCTTGTTCAGCTACAGTACTTTTGAAAAATACCGTAGGATCGGCATTACCACCACACAACAGAACTGGCACATTTGGCACAGGCAAAGTACGTAAATCGTTTGCTACCGCTGCTTGTCGAACTGTGTTTGCAGGTTTGCAGGTCAAAGGTGCTGCAGGATTTTGGTTACAAGGATTTGCCCCAATATCTTGCAAGAAGCCAATCGCGAACTGATCGCTGACCAAGTTAGTAGAACCGAAGAATGGCGCTAAAGCCGCTGGTAATTGACCGCCATATGTTGTATTTGCAACAATTGCACCATAAGTTGATGAGAACATCGTTGTTGCTGGCAAAACTCCAGTTGCATACATTGCACCAATACTGTCGTAATTTCCAGGCACTGCAGTTAACACGTTAGCAGCGTAAGGTGACGCATAAATATTAGATGGGCTACCGTTAGTATAAATGTTGCCATAGTGTGCCTGCCATGCATTGGTAATCAATGGCAAGAACGCTGTTCCACCTAAATTTGGTGATACAGCAAAAATAGCATCAGCCAGCAATTCAGTAGCATATGGACCAGAACCACCAGCCAATGCAGTGACTTTAAATTCACTCGGGTAGTTGTTTTGCATCGATTTTTGCGTCGCCAAAGCAACGAAACCACCTTGTGAATAACCTGTCAGGAATAATTTACCTGAATCTTGCGCGCCAATAGTAGGGAACGCTTGACGGGCAGCGCGGACACTATCAATCACGTCGTTAGACTGTTGAGCAGCATCGAGATAGCCAGTGTATGGTAAAGAAGACAAGTCATAACCCGCGTAGTTTGGTGCAACAACGATGAATCCTTGCGCAGCGAACGTTGCAGCAACTAAAACAGCTTCCTGGTTAGATTGCAGATTAGCCATATTGAATGACTGCGTCACAGTTGTACCATGTGCATAAGCAACAACCGGACGTGGACCAGAACATTGTGCAGCGCTACCTGATGGGACAAAAATTGCACCAGTCGCGGTTGTCGGCTCGCCTTTGCTACCGACCGTATTGTATTTCATGTAATACGTAGAAATCGAGCAAACTGGTGTACCAACAATTTGTGTCAGACCAGGCTGCGCCGCGTTTAACATTGCTGCGAAAGTAACTGGGTCAAGTTGTGGAACTGCCGTGCCATTTGCTTGTGGAATTGGTACCAGATTTGGTGGATTAGCGACCAAAACACCGCGTGCAGTGCTCGTGTTGATAGTGGGGCCGGCAGATCCGCCGCCGCCGCAAGCGCTCAATAGAGCAGCCGCGATCAAGCCCAAGGTCAAATTGATTTGACGCATTTTTGTCTCCTTAATAGAATTATTTGCAAGTAATGGAACGGTCGTCCTAAAACTCAACGCTTAGTATCTCACCCAGCTCTCATAGTGAATAGCTAATAGAGCAATTCTAGAGTAAATACTCTTGAAAAAAACAACGTACAACCCGCTTTTTAGCACGGGCAGTGCTAGATCAAAAGCATTGTTAATAATATTTACAAAATTACCTTTTTAAATTAAAGCTGGCTTTATAACGCAGTTTCGGGAGGTTTCCGAAACAGTTCTTGCAACAGCATATTTATCCAGTCTGCTACTGATTATGATAAACATGTTGTTATACATGTTGACAAGCATGTTGATATGTCTGTTGATAAGCCTGTGAATAAGACTATAAATAATTATCGCAGAACGAGGCCTATCGCCGCTTTTAGCTAATGCACCTGACTATTATCTTTCACCAGGACCATTTCGAAAGGCCATTAATCAAAAATATTAAATAAAAAACCCCGCAACAGCGGGGTCTTCAGTGTAGGCGATATATCACAACCTGCAATAAAAGCTTAACTCGCCATACTCATTAAACTTGCATTACCACCAGCCGCTGTCGTATTTACACATAATGCACGTTCAGCGACCAACCGCCATAACGGAATCTCGACGTTATCACGAGTTTCTATCACAGAGACGATGGCGCCATCTTGCTCAGCAAATGTTGCTTTCAAAGTATTCAGCAAACTTCCCTCGACCAGCGCAATTTGCGCATTGCTCTCCTGCGCTTCCTTAATTTGAATTAACGGCCGCAATTCAGCAGGGAAATCAGCGGGCAACAAACTCGCTGATTGCGCTGAAACGCATGCTGTGTTTCCCGTAGCGAAGGTTGCTGCCAACTGATTGAATAAACAGTTGCTGCTAGTCGCTGCGCAGAAAATTGATCCTCGTGGCGCAAAGGATAAAGTATTTCTTTCGCCCGTTGGTCCTGGCAATACCTGCGTGACTTTGTAAGGATTTTGATGAATATATTGTTCACCTAAAACCAATAAATGCTGCAGATTTTTTGTTTTTCCCCAAACCAGCAAGGCATCCAACGGACTTGGTGCCTGACGTTCGTAGACGGTATGACCACCAAGTCCGATTTGCGGTGTCCGTTGTAGACGTTTCAGATACAACGGACCGCCAGCTTTAGGTCCGGTACCAGATTTGCCTTCGCCACCAAATGGTTGGACGCCGACCACAGCACCGACGATATTACGATTGACATAAATATTGCCAACATGGGCGCGACTGGTGATGAAATTGATGGTCTCGTCAATTCTTGAATGAACACCCAAAGTCAAGCCAAACCCAGTGCCATTAATCTGATCAATCAAATCAGGCAATTGATCTCGCTTGAATCGCAAAATGTGTAACACAGGACCGAATACTTCTTTTTTCAAATCTGCCAGATTGGCAATTTCCATCACTGTTGGTGGAACAAATGTTCCTTGGCGACAGGCCGTTGCTAAGTCCAATGCATAAAATGATTTTGCTTTATCACGCATATATTCAATGTGCTTGAGCAAATTGTTTTGCGCTTCGGCGTCAATGACGGGACCAATATCGGTCACCAGACGGTCAGGTTGTCCGACGCGTAATTCTTGCATTGCACCGTGTAGCATTTCGATCGTTTTATCAGCAATATCTTCTTGCAAACACAAAATACGCAATGCTGAGCAACGTTGACCAGCGCTATCGAATGCGGAAGACAATACATCATTAACGACTTGTTCAGGCAGTGCACTGCTGTCGACGATCATTGCATTTTGTCCACCGGTTTCAGCGATCAACGGAATATCGATGCCTTCAGCAATGGCACGTTTTGTCAGCGTGCGGTTGATAATCTGTGCCACCTCGGTCGAGCCTGTAAATATAACGCCTTTGACACGCGCATCAGCAACGAGCTGTGCACCAACAATTTCACCTGTGCCAGGCAAGAATTGCACCGCTGCACGTGGCACACCCGCTTCATGCAATAACTGAATTGCTTTGAAGGCAATTAATGGTGTTTGCTCCGCAGGTTTTGCTAACACCACATTACCCGCTGCTAATGCGGCACTCACTTCACCGATAAAAATTGCCAATGGGAAATTCCATGGACTAATACAAACTACCGGTCCTAATGCATGCGTAGTCACTTGCCCCTCAACTTGCGCTGCGTAATAGCGCAAGAAATCAACCGCCTCGCGTACTTCAGCAAGCGCATTTGGTAAAGATTTACCGGCTTCGCGAATTGCTAAGGCCATGAAATCCATCGTTTGAGCTTCAAGTAAATCAGCCGCTTTATTGAGGTAACGTGCTCGGGTCACTGGTGCGGTAGCCTGCCATTCCAATGCAAATTGCTGCGCGAAATGTAAGGCGTTTTGTACATCTTGGGCGTTGGCTTCCATGACATCACCAACGACGTCAGATTGGTCAGCAGGATTAATAACCGGCCGGCTGTCACCAACGCTGATTTCGCCTGCTAACAGTGATGTAGCAGCTAATTTCTTTTGTGCAGATTGCGCAAAATGAGCAGCAATCTCTTGCAGTGTTATTTCATTCGAAAAATCAAGACCAGCGGAATTTTTGCGTTCGCTTCCAAATAAATCTGCAGGTAAAGCAATCCCAGCGTGAGGTTTGCCACCAAGCTCACGCGATACGGCGATCGGATCGGCAATTAATGTATCAATCGACACATTTTCGTCGACAATTTGATTGACGAAGGAAGAGTTAGCACCATTTTCTAATAATCGTCTTACCAGATAAGCTAGCAGAGTCTGATGTGAACCGACGGGCGCATAAATGCGGCATGGCTTATTCAGTTTATCTTTACCAACTACCTGATCGTACAAAGTCTCGCCCATGCCATGCAGGCATTGGAATTCATAATCAGTCACGCCAGCCTGGTTTGCCCATGTATAGATGGTCGACAAAGTCAGTGCATTATGCGTGGCAAATTGTGGATAAATAACGTCCGTAGCACCTAACAATTTTTGGGCGCAGGTCAGGTATGACAAATCGGTGTACACCTTACGGGTATAGACCGGGAAGTCACTCATACCATCGACTTGAGCGCGTTTGATCTCGGCATCCCAATAAGCACCTTTGACCAGACGCACCATGAATTTGCTACCGCTTCGACGTGCCAGATCGATGAGGTAATCGATCACAAACGGGCAACGTTTTTGATAGCCTTGAACCACAAAGCCCAGACCTTCAAAACCTTTTAACTCTGGATCAAACGCCAATGCTTCCATCAAATCAAGAGACAATTCCAGGCGGTCTGTTTCTTCAGCATCGATATTGAGACCGATGTCGTATTGCTTGGCCAGCAGCAGTAAATTTTTTAATAAGGGCAATAACTCAGACATCGTACGATCACGCTGTGCGCGTGAATAGCGTGGGTGTAATGCTGACAATTTGACCGAAATACCGGGACCGTCTTTGATGCCACGGCCGTTTGAGGCTTTGCCAATCGCGTGAATCGCTGTTTCATATGACTTGTAATAAAACGCTGCGTCTTTCGCCGTCAAGGCGGCCTCGCCCAACATGTCGTACGAATAGCGATAACCACGTTTTTCGTTATCCTGGCTATTTTTAATTGCTTCTTCGATTGTTTGTCCGGTGACGAACTGGTTACCAAGCATACGCATTGCAAGATCCACGCCCTTGCGTATCAGAGGTTCTCCACCTTTTGCAATGAGACGGGTCAATGCAGCACCGAGGCCAGTCTCGCTATTAGTGCTGACCAATTTACCTGTGACTAACAGTCCCCAGGTTGCCGCATTTACAAATAAGGATGGTGATTCACCCAGATGTTTTGCCCAATCTCCTTTACTAATTTTGTCGGCAATCAAGCGATCTGCTGTCTGATGATCTGGAATCCGTAGCAACGCCTCGGCCAGACACATAAGGGCGACGCCTTCTTCAGATGACAATGAAAATTCATGCATTAATGCATCAACACCAGATGCTCTGGTACGCTGTTCCCGCACTGCACTCACCAATTTATGTGCAAGTTGTGCAACATCCTGTTGTAAATTCACATGGGGGTTTACTTGTGAAAGTAACCATTGCACAGCATCAACTTCGTTTCGGCGGTAAACTTGCGTAATCGCTGCTCTCAGAGGGCTGGCAGGAGGCAAAAGCTCAGATTGAAGGACAGAAAAAGGGGCAGAAGTAGTAGGCACAGTGGTCACAATCATATAAAAATAATGAAAACAAATATGATTTCATTGTATAGATGCTCTTCGAGGATTAATTCTGGTATTGAGAACATATATCGAAATTTTCTTTTTTGTGAGAAAATATTACCGAATATTATTAACCACTCACTTGACGATTTTTGACTTCTTATGCTCGACAAAATCAGTAAAAGAATTCTGGCCGAATTACAAAATGATGGCCGCATCAGCAATGTAGAACTGGCGACCAGGGTAAACCTGTCGCCAGCAGCCTGTCTTGAACGCGTACGTAAGCTTCAAGAGTCAGGTTACATTCTTGGTTACACCGCCCAGCTTAATCCACATTTACTTGATGTGGCATTGTTGGTTTTCATCGAAGTTGTGTTGGATCGAACGACGCCAGATGTGTTTGACGCATTCCGACGCGGTGTCCAGGCCATCCCAGAAGTATTGGAATGTCATATGGTTGCTGGCGGATTTGATTACCTGGTGAAAGCCCGGGTCAAAGACATGAATGCTTATCGCGATTTTTTAGGTAAGTCGTTGTTGCAACTCAATGGTGTCCGTGAGACGCATACGTACGCAGTCATGGAAGAAGTTAAAAATACCAGCTGTTTGCCGATCAAGTAAGCACTAATAGCCGCAAAGAACAGCGTCGCAGGCAGCAAGATCGGCAGCAAATTCGTCTGTAAATTCAGATAGGAATGCTCCTATGGAAACGCGCCTGAAGCGACTCGAAGCCGTACAAGATGTGGTGTTAGAAATCAGCCGGATATCCACAACCTGCAACGATATTTCTGAGTTTTTGAGCTCTGTTCATCAAACGATTAGTCGCATCATGTATGCGGCTAATTTTTTTGTGGCTATTTACGATGAAGAACAGCATCGCCTTCGTTTTGCATACGGTGTTGATGAGGCTGATACTTTGCCAGATCCGACTGAAAGTTTTGTGTTGGAGAGTGCCGAAAAGTCGCCGACTGCGTGGGTTATTCAAAATCGTCAGCCATTATTTATGACTGCCGCTGATGATGAACGACGGGGATTGCAAAACCCTGTCTGGGGTGGCGGCCAGCGTGCAGAATATTGGATGGGACATCCTTTACTAGATCAGCAGCGTGGTGTGTTTGGCGCAATGGTCATTCAAATTTACGATAGCGATCATAGTTATAGTCAAGAGGATCAGCATTTATTTGGTCTCATTGCTGGACACGTTTCGACTGCGCTGCAAAGCATGATGAGTGTTGATCGGTTAGAGCAAGCAGTGCAGCAACGTACGGTGATGTTAGAACATCAAGTTGAAGAGCGCCGTAAAGCGGAAGCACTGCAACGCGCTTTATATCAAATCGCAGAACTGTCAGTGTTCGCCTCTGCCGAAGACAGGAAATTTTCTCGCTTACACAAAATTATTGCCGAGCTGATGCAAGTGCCCAACTTTATGGTCGCTGTGTATCATGAAGACGCGCAGGAATTTAGCATCGAATATTTTGTCGATGAAATTGATAAAGATATGACGGGCAGTCGATTCCCGTTGGGGGCAGGATTGACCTCCTTTGTCGTTCGTCAGAAGCAAGCGCAGTTGATTGATCGATTCAGAATGGATTCCCTGATAAAGCAAGGTGAAATTCACGTCTTGGGTAATTTATCGACCTATAGCTGGATAGGTGCGCCTCTTTACGCCGATGATCGTTTATATGGCGTCATTATCATTCAAAGTTATCAGCCAACCTTGGTTTATACCGTAGCCGACTTAGAGCTAATCGCATTTGTGGCGAATCATGTGGCGGCAGCTTTTGCGCGGATTCGCGCCGACGAAGATGTTCGTAATGCGAAAAAAGAATTGGAAGAAAAAAATAATAGCCTCAATGAAGCATTAGAAACCTTGAAAGCAGCACAGGCTGAATTGATAGGTCAAGAGAAGTTGGCTTCTTTGGGAGGGCTTGTTGCCGGGGTAGCACATGAAATTAATACGCCTTTAGGTATTTGCGTCACTGCTACCAGCCATAT
Source organism: Undibacterium sp. SXout20W (assembly GCF_049340285.1). Lineage (NCBI taxonomy): Bacteria > Pseudomonadati > Pseudomonadota > Betaproteobacteria > Burkholderiales > Oxalobacteraceae > Undibacterium > Undibacterium sp. SXout20W. The sequence goes on from NZ_JBMPPH010000019.1 coordinate 52,877, forward strand.
TGTTGAAGAACTCAGTCTCGTCAAAAAAGAGTTGGCCGATGGTACCTTAAGTAAGGCAGATTTATCGGCGTTTTTTGACATGTTGGATCAAGCATTACGTATTACCACCACCAATATTCAGCGCGGCGCTGAGCTCGTAAAAAGCTTTAAACAGGTGGCAGTTGATCAATCATCGGAAAGTATTCGTGACTTCGATTTGAAATCATATTTGGAAGAAGTTTTATTCTCATTAAAACCAAAATTAAAAGCAAAAAAATTTGACGTCATCCTCGAGTGTCCACCGGCTATTGCGATGAAAACGTATCCAGGTGCGATTTCCCAAATTATCACAAATTTGATCACCAATTCGTTACTCCATGGATTTGAAGGTATGGAGAAAGGAACCATACAGATTCTGCTCAACAGAGATCCTCAACAAGAAGACGCCATCGTGATGACGTATATTGATGATGGCAAAGGGATGAGTAGTCGCGAATTGGAAAAACTATTTGAGCCCTTTTACACGACAAAGCGAGGGCAGGGTGGTAGCGGACTTGGCGCGCATATTATCTACAATTTAGTGACAGGTTCACTTGCCGGCCAGATTAAAGTTAGCAGTGAACCAGGTCGAGGTTTGCAATATCAAATCCGCTTTCCGCGAATCAAAGTTGCACAGAAATCGGTGATTTAAATTACCCCTAACCTCAGGCTGAACCAGGTTGAATGTTGTTTCGAATTATTCTGAAATCAACCTGGATATTGTTCATTAAATGCCAGCGCAACTTCAACATTGTTGATAAGAACCTCGACATATTGAGGGTCAAGATGCGTCCCCGCAACTTGTTGTAAATGTTTGAGAACTTCGTCAATTGGCCATGCTGGTTTATAGCAGCGTTTCTGAATGAGTGCATCAAAGACATCGGCGACGGCCACAATACGTGCAAACGGATGAATTTCAGTGCCTTTTAATCCTTGTGGATAACCACTGCCATCAAATTTCTCGTGATGTTGATGCGCGATAATAGATGAAGCGCGTAAGATTGGACGCTGCGAACCGTTGAGTATGGACATACCTACATGAGGATGTTGTTTCATTACCTCCCATTCGGCTTCATCCAATTTTCCGGGTTTAAGTAAAACGGCGTCGGGCGTAGCAATTTTGCCGATATCATGCATGGGCGCCGCTTGTTTCAGTGTCATCGCCTCAGCTTTATCCATGCCGGATTCGATGGCAATTAAATAGCAGATCTCTGCCATACGGCGCACATGATTTCCGGCTTCGTGAGAGCGCGATTCTACGACATCGCCTAAGCGCATGATCAATTCGCTTTGGGTATCCGTAATTTCTTGATTGAGCAAAATATTATCGAACGCAATGGCAACGCCATTTGAAAAAACTTCTAATAATTTGATGTCAATATCAGAAATATTGGCGATTCCCTGCAAGACAAATAATGAGGTTTTTCCACTGACATTTGGAAAATAGCCGACGTAGGTATCATCGACAAGATGCGTAATGCGGTTAGCGTAGCTCGCGTCTAATTTATCTAATAATTCCGCTGAAAAAATTTGTTGTTCATTTTTAAGATCGCCAATTTTCGCCAGTACTTCGTATTCGTTTTCACCAGAAATAGCAGAAGCGCCGCACAAGCGAATTAACATGCTGTTTTCTAGTTGCAATAAGGCGACGACTTGTTGCAACAAGCCGTTTGCAAAATCAGTTAAATTTCGCTTTCTGTAAATTTGACTCGACGCTTCAATCACCCTCTCAAGGCCAGCACGATAACTGGCTTGAAAACGTCGTGCGTCCTCCACCAGCATAATGTCGCGATAGCCACGTAATGCGGCAAAAGTTGTGGTGAATAATTTTTTTCGATCGAGCTCGGTCTTTTCTTTGTAATCATTAATGTCGTAATTAACAATGACACTTTCTTCTGGGGCTTGGCCCGGCTGGCCTGTGCGTAAGACGATGCGAGAAAACTGGTTACCACAATCTTGCCGAAGCCAGCGCGCGACTTCAAGACCCGCGTCTTCTGTCTCCATGACCACATCGAGGAATACCAAGGCAATATCGGTTTCCGTACTAAGAACTTGCTTGGCTTCACTACCGCTATAGGCGTGCAAAAATTCCAACTTCCGCTTATCGAGACTGAAACGGCTCAACGTTAGTTTAGTGACGTCGTGAATATCAGGTTCATCATCAACAATTAACACTTTCCAAGGTGCTAATCTCACTTCGTCCGATGAAAGAAAAGACATATACAGTTTCCTTATATGAGAAACATCCGATAGCCACACGGAAAATTTTAATTTTAGTCGGTCAGCCGATATGTGGAAAAGTAAGGTTCAATAGTTACTTAATATATCTTTATGTAACTCAATGTGTCAATATTTTGTCGTATTGATTAAATGAGTTTCTTACAATATGTCTCAATATCGTCATAAAAAAAGGAACATGTTCCGGTTAAAAACATGTTTAGAGATGAATAACTCTGCAAACAATGGTAAGTTGGAGTCACTTAGATTGTAATAACTTTTATAGAGCAAGATAACAAATGGATAAGCAATTTAACGATGGTTTGCAAATACGCAAACAGGTGATGGGTGATGCCTTTGTCGAAAAGGCTTTTAGCAATGTGGATGCATTTACCGCGCCGTTACAGGAGTTTGTGACACGTAACGCCTGGGGCACCGTATGGTGTCGTGGGGAATTGGAATTAAAGACGCGCAGTCTAATTACAATTTCTATGCTCACCGCACTTGGCCGCGCGCATGAAATTAAAGGTCATGTCCGCGGCGCCATCAACAATGGTGCAACCATGAAAGAGATTCAAGAAGTGTTACTACACGCGAGCGTCTACTGTGGCATGCCATTAGCAATCGATGCATTCCGATCCGCGCATGAAGTATTAATTGATATGGAAAAAGTAGATCCAATCTAGCATTTATTGCCACATCGAAGGCAAGCCGGCTTTTGCTATTTCAGGCGCAGGGACAAGAATGAGCACAGACAAGAAAACGTCTTCCATCAACGAAGCCGGGATTTACGAACCATTTTCTATTGACGATATTGAGTGGGAAAGTTATAGCCACGGTAAGCGCTTTGGTAGCCGCTTTGTGCAACTTGCACAATTTGGCGGGGCCCAACATATCGGCGTATCGATGGAGGAATTGGCTCCCGGAAAGCAAGCTTGCCCGCATCATTATCATCATCTTGAAGAAGAGCAATTAATGATGCTTGATGGAAGTTGCACCTTACGCCTGGGCGATAAAACATACCTGTTGAATAAAGGTAGCTACGTGGTGTTTCCTGCAGGCCAAAAAGCCGGGCACAGCCTTTTTAATCACACCAATGAAACCTGTCGTTATCTCATTATCGGCGAGCGCAATCCTCACGATGTGATTGTCTATCCAGACAGCAACCGCGTCAGTGTGAGATTAACGGGTGAAGGTTATAACAAAACCGCTACGATGGATTATTGGGATGGCGAAGGCCAATAAAAAATGCCCCCTAACAATGTGCTAAGGGGAATCGATTAAACATTATTTTTTAGGTGGTGGAGTATCCTCGCCATGCCCATCAGCACGAGGTGGCCGTTCTGGTCGTGCAAAGAGACCTTTATCAGATGCCGTGCAGGTGGCAGAGAGTTTGTCTTTGTGGGGCGTTACGATTTGAACAATGTCACCTTCTTTTTTACCGTTACAATCTTCATAGGCTTGAGGCGGTGGTTCACGTCGCGGACCGCGCTCACCGTCTTGTGAAGGCGGTGGCTTATTATCGCTGGATTGGGCAATTGCGGTGCTTTGTATGGATAGGCCAAAAAAGCAGCTCGCGAGCATTACCAGAAAACTATTTTTGCTATTCATCATTTTTCCTCATTGATGCATTTGTTTCGAAATTTAAAAACTTAAAAACTTAAAAACTTAAAAACAAAGTACAAATCATGCGTAATAAATTTACGTCATTAAATATTGCATGACAAATATGAAGAAATAATGAAGCGCAATAGACTTCTTTTATGAGTTGTAATGTCCTTGTCCTTAAGATTCATAGCGATTGCTATTCAAAGCAAGTTTCTCTATTGCTCCTCCTTAGGAATGACGGAATGCGTAGGGTAGAAGCCACGCGGTCATCACGAATACACGCTTTTTGGCGGGTCGCATCCGCGCCGGAGAATAGGTACGGGTACGTCTACACCCTTCTCCCTCTTGCGAGAGAAGGGTGAGGATGAGAGGGGGTGATGAACGGCAAAGACGATTTAGGGTCACGATATCCCACTAAACCAACTGAGAGTTAAAGTCCGTGCGGTTTGCGCCCGCCTTCCTTATCTTCGCTTGAATATTGAAAAAAAGAGTTTATTTCTTAATCGTTGAATTCACATTCTGCAGCAAACTATCTGTCGATAATCCTTGTTGTTTGAGCAGTGTTTCCAGTGCTGGTAGTAGCGGACCCAGCGTTTCGCTCATCATATGACGTACCGTATCAACGATCACTTGTGTGCTCCGTTCAATCTCAATATTCAGCGCGGAACCTACCACTTTTTCTGCAAATACAGTCATACGTAATGTTTCAGGAATCAGCCACACTTCAAACCAGCTTTCATCGCGATTGACCTCAGCAATGGTCAGACTGGCACCATTAATTGCGATATAACCTTTCGCAAAAATATAGCGTAACCATTCTGGCGGCACCATAATCCGGATCACATAATTATTCTCTAATTCACGTATGGCGCCGATATGTGCCGTGAAATCAACGTGTCCGGACAACGGATGGCCGCCGATTTCTGCCCCATCCTTGGCAGCGCGTTCGACATTAATATGGCCATCGACAATATAGCTTCCTAAAGTAGTGATATTGAGGCTTTGCTGCATAACATCAAAGTCAGCTGCATTTGCGCCATGTAATTGCGTAACAGTCAGACAAACGCCATCTACCGCGACGCTGGCACCAATTTCCAGGTCTTTGGCAAAACCATCCGGAAATGCAATATGAAATGTGCGTAAGCCGAGCTTATCACGGATGTCTGCGATGCGGGCTACACCTTGTACGATGCCTGTGAACATAATTAAATAAAATAGTTGTTTGCGTCAGATGTGATTGTAAATCTATTTCGACTAATCGATATTCTTACTTAAAAAATGCGCAGCGTGTCACGCTGCTTAGAGACAAAAAGAAGAAAATTGATCAATTTTCACTGGACCTGAACCTGGCTGGGATGGCTCAATGATGGTCTTTGGCTTGTCGATCAATTTGATCGATTTTATCTTGCAGCTTACGCGCCGCCTGACGGTTAAGCCAAATGATACTCACGACAATAGCAAAGACCACGCCGCCAGCGATGAGGCCACGTGCAGGGTGATCAGATGCGTGGAGCTCGGTCTGCGCGCCCCAAAGGAATACGATCATTCCTGGTAAAAATGGCCCGACATACCAAAGCCAGGCGGAACGCGCCGTGTCACGTTGGCGCACTAATTCTTCGCGAAGAAAATTCAAATAGGACAAACCAACACTTGCACTTGGAGGTGACCCGTTCGACACGCGTCGATTTAATTGGTAGGCAACGAAAAGAACACCAAGTGGTGTCAAACCACATCCTATCCGCCTTGAAAGAAAAGGAAAAATCCAGATGTAGTAGATATTTCCTGCAACAACAGCTGCCGCGCAAATATACTCAATCAAATTACGTCAGCGAATCCTGCGCTGAAAAGTATTTGTTACGCTCTTCAATTGAGCCGTGGTCAGACCAGCAGCAACGGTCGGCTGGCGCTTCCATAATTCTTTCAGTTCTTGATCGTTCATGGCTTTTCCTTCTTGCTTCCGAGTTGCGTTGCTAATAAGGCTTTGATGCGATGCACTTTGGTGGCGATATTGCGCGCGGATAATCCACTGATCTTGCCAATGCTCGCAGCGTCCAGATCTTCCAGAAAGAGCACATGATTTCTCGGTCAAGTGGTGCTAAACGGTGTATTCAAGCCACTAATCGCTCCAGATCCAGCCGGCGTTCGGTGATTCCGATATCAGCCTGCTCATCAACGACGAAGGCAACTTCTTCGCTATCCAGTTCACTGCCCTCAAGCGACGTTGAACGTAGGTAACACCAACATTATGTGCAACGCGATAGACCCAGGTACGTAATGAACACTCATCTTTAAAATTGGCGAAGCTTTGCCACAAAACCACGTGGACTTCCTGCAAAAGTTCCTGCCGCCGAATAATCTTGCGTTCGTAACCGACGACAAACGGGCAACGTCAGCACCAAACGTGTCGATCGCTAGTCGATACCGCGTATCTTGATGGATGTCATGTGGAGGAAAGTGCTCTGTCATAGTGAATGAATATTCATTAATCTGTTGCCCTTAATGAGATAGTCATGCGTGTACGGCGTTTCTTACAAGATTTTTGGTCAACGAGGTAAAAAAACTGACGATCCAGCTGATGAGGATAAGGAAAATTCTGCTGATGTGTCCCTATGTTCCCCTGATAGTTATGCCGTCTGAGCATCAGGATTCTGTAGTTGAATGTTGACTGCTAATGGTAAATCGACACTAAAACTGGCGCCTTCACCGACAGTACTGCTGCAATTGACGACGCCATCTTGCGCCTCAATCAATTTTTTAACGATGGACAAACCGAGGCCGCTAGAATGCTCCCCTGCCGTTGGCACTGCTGATAGTTTTGAAAATTTCGTAAATAGAAATTGTTGGTCTTTAGCAGATAAGCCTGGTCCCTGGTCTTTTACTTCAAAGCGACCAGACCCTTCGTGATGACAGACAGTCAGCCAGATAAATTTTCCTGCAGGGGAAAACTTGATCGCGTTAGAAATTAAGTTGTCTAATACCCGCGTCATGGCATTCGGGTCACCAGATATCAATACATTTTCTTCAATATGGACGATGGCAGTTAGCTCTTTGGCTTTTAGCATTTCCTCGTGTTGATGTGCGATATCGTTTAACAGCTTACCGAGGTTGATCGTTTGCTTTTGAAACGTCAGGTTACCGTTTTCCATCGCATTCATATCGAGCATATTTGTCACGATATGCATCATACGTTTTCCGCTTGCATTAATGCGATTCAGGTAGCTTTGTTGCTCCTCTTTCGGAATCCGGTGGTACATTTTTAAAAGTAATTCACTCATCCCGATAATACCGGTCAAAGGACTTTTTAAATCGTGAACCGCGATACTTAGCAGGTCATTTTTCTTTGTCGGATTTCTCCAGACGTTGTATTAATTGATCAAGCTCTGCAGTTCGTCGCTTCACTTTAGCATCGAGTTCGGATTCGGCTTGCTGGGATATCCTGAGTAATTGTTGTTGTGTCATATGACTTTCTTTTTGAATCAATCTGATTCTGTAGGCTTGCGCCAGCGCCAACAAAATGACGTCGATGGCAGAACCAATTTGGAAGCCAAAGTCAGTCACCCAAGTCGATTCGAGCAGGCCCAGATTACGTAAAGGTATCAACGCGGTACCCGACATCCAAATACCTGAGGCTAACATCACAATGTAGCCAGGTGCATAACCACGCACGGCAACCATTAATGAAACCGGACCATACAAACAGATCTGAATCAGTCCTAAAAACTGAGCGATACCGGCGACTTGAGGTTGATAGCCGACGACGATGGCGATCAGCAATAGCAGAGCACCTACTTGAATGGATCTGAAAACGATATACGCGCGTGGTAATGTTGATTTGAGTTTCAGGAAACTGCACATAAACATCGATGAACTCAACACGATCATCTGCGGCATGACAGCTGGCAAGATATCAACTAGCCAGGGCCAGTCAGGCGCGATATACAATCCAACATGACCGTTCACGCTCATGCCCGCAATAAGTGTGCTGATTGACAGTAGCAAATAATGTCGCATCGACAGATCGCGGTCACCAATCATTAATAAGCAGTTGTAAATGATCATGGCAAGCATCATGCCGTAATAAATACTAAGCATGCCCGAGAGATAATTCGAATCCTCGCTAAAACTTTTTTGATCAAATAACGTGGCACGAAAGAACAAAGCACTGCTGCTCTGTATACGTATGTACAACGTATGCGCTTGCGTATCGTCGAGATGAATTTGGAACAGGGGATAATGATGGCGGACGACCTGTTGATTGAAGGCCAGATGGTCGCCCGCGCGTTGAATTTGTATTTGTCCGCTGCTATCTGTCTGGTACAAACGAATATCGTCAAGCATCGCTGGCGTCATTTCTAAGAGCCAATCGCGCTTAGTCGTATCAGAGAGTCGTTGTAAGTCTAGCTTTAACCAAAACGCCGAATGCGTATAGCCAGCATTCAGAGTGCCCCGTAAATCTGCGAACTGTTGTTGGTGTTGTGGCGCCGATACTTGTGAGAGGTCAAGTGTGCCAGATTTATCTTCAAAAATTTGAAAATGCGAATTCAGTGAAATTTTGTTTGTTTTTTCATTAAGCTGCAGGGTAGCCGCCTGCGCTGTCATTGCCTGGAGCAAGAAAAATGACAGTCCAACCAAGCAGAATAGCCAACGCTGCAGCGATAAAAAAAACATTTTTTGTACAAATGAAGTGCTAAGACAGCCAGTCAACGGGCGAGGAAAAGATACAAAATCGTCTGATTGCAATATTCCTACGACTTTGTTGAGCTGGCAGGAGAAGCCTTATCGTTAGTTTTTGATCAAACCGATTTCAGTTAAAACATTTATGCCACTCAACACAATCAAATTTCAAATCGATAAATTGTAATAAAGTGTTAAATTATTGATAGAAGGATATCAATTTTCTTTTCTTGTGGCAATAAATGAAATATATATATTTGTAACAACAAAGATACTTTTTGACATGATACGAAAAAACCTGCACGCACCGCGTTCCTGTGCCTGCAGATTTGATGATCGCTTGAGGTGCCACGTTATCGGATCAGGCGATAACGGCATGCGTGATGCCACCGATGGTGTGTAGATAGCTGAGATAATGCCCAAAAAACGCCAAAAAACCGCCCAAAAATTGCCCAAAAATTGCCTAGTTATCGCCTGGATAATGTCTGGATAACGCCTAGGCAATGAGCAGACAATCCGTAGATTTTTTTTCACTAGTCCGATTTAGTGACCGATCTCTGCGTCGCGTTCGAGCTCAGGAACCAGATTTGAGTGCGTCATGTTCATCAAATTGTCGCGCAACCAGAGGTGGGCAGGATTTCGGCTGTCACGCTCGTGCCATAGCATATCGACATGCACCTCTGGGGTGTCGAATGGCAACTCTTTCCATACTAACGCTTCTGTCATTCCTGTCGCAGAAATCAGGTGCCGAGGCAAAACGGTCAATAAGTCGGAATGTGCCACAACGCGGCCGGCGGTAAAAAACTGATTAATGGTCAACAAAATGCGGCGCTCACGTCCCATTTTGGTCAGCACTTCGTCAATCAAGCCATGTGCTCGCCCTGAAAAACTGACCAGCAAATGATTGGCAGCACAGTAATCATCGAGACTTAACTTGGAATTGGCGAGCGGATGCCCCTGTCGCATCACGCAAACATAATGACCAGAGTAAAGGCGCTCATGTCGAATCGCACTGTTACCCGCAGTTTGTCCCCCCGACAATTGGGCGACCACACCCGGAAAAAATCCTACCGCAATATCGATATCGCCCCGTAACAGCATTGGCCTTGGTTCGCGGGTTGTCAGCGGTACCATACGTACATTGATCCCCGGCGCTTCGTTTTGGATAGAGCGTACCAGGGTCGGCATCCATAACGCAGCAGTGGCGTCCGCCATGGCCATGCGAAATGTCATCTGGGCTTTGGAAACATCAAAAATCCCCGGGGCCATCGCTGATTCGAGTTTAGCCAACGCTTCGCGGATGGTTGGCCATAACACCTCTGCACGAGGGGTTGGCTTCACCCCGTAAGCTGTCCGGATTAATAATTCGTCATCCAGCGAATGTCTTAAACGCTTTAAGGCATTGGACACCGCTGGTTGGGTCATTGCCAGCTTATCCGCCGCGCGAGTCAGGTTTTGTTCAATCATCACAGCATCAAATACGCGCAGCAAATTGAGATCCAGAGTCAAAAAATTCATCTTACTTGTCCCCGTTTATATTATTAAAAGCAATTATTCACAAACGATATAGTAATTATAGGAAATAGAAATTAGAAGGTTATGTTGCAATGCAATAAAATACGCTCATCATTTAAAATATATCGTTGAGAACATCATGAGCTTCCTTAATATTGCCTTTCCAGCCACAAGCGCTATTCCGATGGCTGAAGTTGCTATTAGTTCATTTCTGGCATCCTTGCGCCCATTATTGGGTTTAGGTTTGTTTGCTTCCGTGTTCGTCGTTTTCAAGCCATTGCTGTCTGGTATTGCACAAGCGTTAAAACTGGTTGTTGCTCCTAAGAAAACACGTGAAGAAAAAACAGCGCTGCGCAATTTGCGTAATGCTTTAGCGATTCGCCGCATTGCCAATGACCTCGATCGCAGCTCGCCAAACATGGCTGCAGAACTGCGCGCATTGGCTTCACGCGGTTAATTTCGACATTATGTCAATCAGCGTTTATTGACGTCTTAAAGAATAGGATTTTGCAATGCAACATTGGTCAGTGTACAGCGATAAATCGCCGTCTGCACAAGTCGCAGAAAAATCTTACAAAACACCACATTTGTTCGTGCGTTCGCGCAGCCTGACGTCGATGCTACCAAGTTTCTTGAGCACAGGTTTGGTTACGCTGATCGTCAGCGCAGTCTTGCGCCTGGTCTGGGTCGGATTTAATAACGAATTCTTTTCCGCCTGGATGGAGGCGTGGTTGACAACCTGGCCTATCGTCTTCCCGTTGGCCTATGTCATGACACCGCTTTTGAAGCTGATAGGTAAGCAAGGTCAAACTTCACAACAACAAACGACAGTTTCGTTGAATAACAGTCTGGCAAAACGCGTACCGCCGCACGCTCCTTACTTCCGCTGATTGAATCTGCTAAAAAAACCGCGTCCTATCAGGAGCGCGGTTTTTTGCTTTTATTGCTATTGATATTGATATTGATATCGCTTTGAGCTTATCCCTCAGACAGGACATTGTTGGTGATACTCAGCAAGTGCTTGCTCTTGCAATTTTTTAATACTGCCGTCGTCATCCATCGTTTTTAAAACACGTTCCAATTCCGGAACCAGATTTGCGTGGCGAATATGCAGATACATGTAGATGGGGCGATGTTCTAATGGAGGTTCCAAAATAACGATATTTTGCAGCCCTAACTTTTTTAACACACAAGCGCTAAACCGAGACTCAACAACCAGATCGGAGCGACCAATTTGCAGCTTCTTAAATAAAGATTCCACGTTCGGTGCCGTTTCGCGATTCGCAACGTTTTTCAGGCGTTCGTCAAAATAGGGAAGTTTGGCGATATAACCGACGCTATAGGGTTTCAGGCTGTCAAAGCCGTTCGGAACAAATTTTTTGTTGATCGTGTTATTGATCGCATACACGACCGCTTCATCATAAGCGATGGGAACGTCCACCTTGATGCCATTGACCAGCTCTGTGTACAAGGCTCTGGTGCCCATACCGTCTAATTTTCCCTGATTCCACATCGCTTGCATCCGCATACCTGGAAGTGGAACAAAACTGACATTAATCTGCATGCTGTGGAAGGCCTGCGTCAACATCTTTTCGGCCATTAAGGACGACGGACGGACGACGTCAGGAACATATATTTGCAAACTCTCAGTGGCATGTGTCAATCCGATATGACTAACACAAGCCAATAAAAGTAAGCGACGTACAGTGTTAGTGATGCCTGGGAGCATATGGCCAGTCTCAATAAGAAAATGTCGTAATTGCATCATATACCACAATAGAACTTAAGCAAATTCGTTTACCAGAGTAAAGATTGCAAGATGCCAACTTAATTTTTTTATTGAAAACCTAAGACAGAGCAGGTCCACTCTCTCATTGAGGTTAAAGTTGGATCACAATTCGCGATAAAAAAAAGCGCGACCATGTCGCGCTTTTTTTGGGATGACAATCAGCTTAAGCCAGCAGGCGTTTTTCCAAAGCGATGCGAGTTGCTTCCAATTCTTGTGGCAAATGGTACGCGAGTTTTTCAAATAACTCGGTATGCAAAGCTAATTCAGCTTGCCACGCTGCCTTATCGATCGATGTGATGGTGTTGAATTGTTCTTGCGTGAAATTCAATCCATCCCAGTTCAAATCACCAAAGGTCGGTGTTAAGCCGAACACATTGTCGACGCCGTTCGCATTACCTTCAATACGATCGAGCATCCATTTTAAAACGCGCATATTGTCACCAAAACCAGGCCAGACAAATTTACCGTTTTCATCTGTGCGGAACCAGTTAACACAGTAAATTGCAGGTAATTTAGCACCCAGTGATTCGATTTTCTTGCCCATATCCAACCAGTGTTGGAAATAGTCGCTCATGTTATAGCCCATGAATGGCAACATCGCAAACGGATCGCGACGCACCACGCCTTGTTGGCCGGCCGCCGCCGCCGTGGTTTCCGAACCCATGGTCGCTGCCATGTACACGCCTTCTACCCAGTTACGTGCTTCGGTAACCAATGGCACCGTTGTCGAACGACGACCACCGAAAATGAACGCCGAAATTGGCACGCCCGCCGGATCATCCCACGCTGTATCAATGACGGGATTTTGTGTGGCTGCGACGGTAAAGCGTGCGTTTGGATGCGCGGCTTTTCGGCCAGTTTCTTTTGCGATTTCTGGCGTCCAGTCTTTACCTTGCCAGTCGATCAAATGTGCTGGCGCTTCTTTGCTCATGCCTTCCCACCACACATCGCCGTCGTCAGTCAGACCAACATTAGTGAAAATGGTGTTGGAAGTCAAAGAAGCCATACAATTAGAATTGGTCGCTGTATTCGTGCCAGGTGCTACACCAAAATAACCAGCTTCCGGGTTGATGGCATACAAACGGCCATCTGCACCAGGTTTGATCCACGCAATGTCGTCACCAATAGTGGTGACCTTCCAGCCTTTGATGGCTGGAATTAACATGGCAAAGTTAGTTTTGCCGCATGCCGATGGGAATGCCGCGGCGACATAATGCTTTTTGCCTTCAGGGGATTCAACGCCCAGAATCAGCATGTGTTCTGCCAGCCAGCCTTGATCGCGACCCATGGTGGAAGCGATACGCAAAGCAAAGCATTTTTTACCGAGCAGGGCATTACCGCCGTAGCCGGAACCAAACGACCAGATTTCGCGGCTTTCTGGGTATTGCACAATATATTTGGTGCTGTTGCATGGCCATGCTACGTCCGCTTGACCAACTGCTAATGGCGCGCCAACAGTATGTACGCAAGGAACGAAATCACCATCCGAACCAAGAACGTCATACACGGCTTTGCCCATGCGCGTCATGATGCGCATATTGACTGCGACGTACGGAGAGTCAGACAATTCAACGCCGATATGGGCAATTGGTGAACCCAATGGCCCCATGGAGAATGGCACAACATACATTGTGCGACCTTGCATGCAGCCGTCAAACAATGGGTGTAAAGTGGCACGCATTTCTGCGGGTGCCATCCAGTTGTTGGTTGGACCGGCATCTTCTTTGTTTGCGGAACAAATGTAGGTACGGTCTTCAACACGGGCGACGTCACCAGGGTCGGAACAGGCCAGATAGCTATTTGGACGTTTGGCATCGTTGAGCTTTTTCATGGTGCCAGCAGCGACCATCTGTGCGCATAAACGGTCGTATTCTTCTTGCGAGCCGTCACACCAGACAATATTTGCGGGTTTGGTCAAGGCCGCAATCTCTGCGATCCAATTGATCAGTTTTTGATGCTTTACATAAGCGGGCGGGTTAATTGCTGCCACGCCTTGCATGATGGGTTGATTCATACTGCCTCCAATGCCATTTCAATAAAAAAACCGGTGTAGCGGCACGGCAGGATCGTCGTTTGCATGTTGCAGATTTGCGAGCGCAGTGGAAAAATTCCAGGCTCAAGCAAGGCGTACACCATCGCGGCGGTTCTGTCGGATAATAGGACATCAGGACGGTAATCCCGATTCCAGCTAGCGCCTGCCATTCGAGTAAGGGCGGCAGACGGAAGAATCAAAAAGCTACTTAAACGATAATTGTACACGCGAGTGCTGATTGAAGCTAATTTTGCCTCAAAATGATTAGCATAGTAATACTAATTGTGAAAGTGAAACTGTTTCACCTATTCACCTTTAAGCAAAGAAAAATTTCATGAAAATTGCTATTTTGGATGATTACCAGGACGTCGTTCGTCAACTGGACTGCTTTAAACTACTGCAAGACCATGAGGTTAAAGTCTTTACCAACCGCGCAGTTGGTGCAGGTCAGCTGGCGATCCGGTTAGCATCATTTGATGCACTGGTATTAATACGTGAACGAACGCGCCTGACGAGACAATTATTGCAAAAATTGCCAAACCTGAAACTCATTTCACAAACCGGCAAAGTTTCTGGCAATATTGATATCGAAATGACAACGAAACTGGGGATTACGATTACTGAAGGTATTGGTGACCCGACGGCCCCAGCCGAGCTGACATGGGCGCTCATTATGGCTGCATCCCGACGCCTGACAAATTACAGCAGCCTGTTGCAACAAGGAACGTGGCAAGCTGCGTCGATTCGCCCTGAACATAACCAATTAGGACGTGTCCTGAAAAAACGTACCTTGGGCATTTGGGGTTACGGCAAAATTGGCAAGCTCATTGCGGGTTATGGAAAGGCATTTGGCATGCAGGTCATGATCTGGGGACGACCAGCAAGCTTGGCGCAGGCAATACAAGACGGCCATCGCGTCGCAAGCTCAAAAGAGGATTTTTTTGCCGAAGCGGACGTGATTTCCATGCATTTGCGATTAAATGATGCAACGCGCGGCATCGTCAAGCAGGTTGATTTGGCGCTCATGAAACCTGACGCCTTGTTTGTCAATACGAGCCGGGCTGAACTTGTCGAGACGGATGGCTTACTCAATGCTTTAGATCAGGGGCGTCCTGGATTTGTGGCGATCGACGTGTTTGAATCAGAGCCCGTAGCCCCCGACCATCCTTTGCTTAGACGTGAAAATGTGCTGGCGACACCCCATCTCGGTTACGTTGAAAAAGATAGTTATGAATTGTATTTCTCGGCCGCATTTCAAAATATTCTCGATTTTGCTGCCGGTACGCCGAAAAATATTCTAGCAACCTAAATCGCTTCACTATTTTGACTGTGGGTAAGTGCTCGCTTATCCACAGGCGATGACACCATCACATAATTTTCATAAGCTTTTCCGCCTAAGATAAAATCGACACTGTCCGCCTTGGTGTAGCCGAGGTGTTGATAAAACTGAATCGCACTCAGATTTTGCGCATTTACTTTGAGCCATAATGTGCTTTGATGCTCTGACTTTGCCCAGCTTTCGGCTGCCTGCATCAGAGCTTTGCCCAGACCTGTACCAACGAAATGTGCTTGCACATACAAGGTAGCCAATTCAATCGCGCGGCGTTCGGTATAAGGGCATTACGACGATACATTAATGACCGCAAACCCTAGTAAGTTGTCCTCCTTTTCCGCAACGATAGCGTGCCGCAACGGATCCGCTATCATCTCACTGAATTTCGCTGGCGTCAGTTCTGCCAAAACATAGTCAGCAATGATGCTTGAAACACCATTTTTAGCGTAGGTATGCATCCAAACCTGCGACGCAAGAACCGCGAGCTGGTTCGCGTCCTTCGTTTGAGCGACGCGTAAGTCGTGTGAATCGTTGGAGATTTTTGTCATTTGGTGAAAAACAGCATTGTGAAAAATAGTTCTGTGAAAAATAGATCTGTGAAGCGAACTCTTGGTGGATATTGTGAGTCAAGTTGATCTTAATGCCCTGCTTATTGCGTCATTTTTAATATGCAAAACGATCGCTCTTTCTAGAGTCAAACTGGAAATGACAAGGCAGCCAAGTCGCTTTTTTGTCTCGCCAAGAAAGCGAAGCTAAGACAAAGGATGCAACGCTGAGGCTTTGCCCAGCAACTGCCGTCACTTTGTGTCGGCACAATTTGTGCGTCGAAAAAATGGGAAAGCATTGGAGCGGCGATCCAACCCGAATTACCATACTCCCATCCAGTAACTAAATAAGCCACCGTCAATTAAGACTAAAAGACCCATTATTTAAAAAAAGGCGGGGAGTATATAAATTACCCTAGAACTCCAATGGCAAACTCCATGAATTTGGAATCACATCATGGCGTACCACAGCACGCAATTGATAATGCCTAGCACGGCTTTCCGGGCTCCAGGTTTTATCCCAGCCCGGGGGATAACTTAATTGCAAATTTTCCGGCAGTGACGAGCGCTGGCGTACGCTAATGATGGGCAAATGCAAAGGGAGTGGGCTACCTGGCGTATCTGCGCCGAGGCTGTAAGCGTAATTTGGCAGAAGTTGTTCACAGACGTTGGCAAACCACACGGTGTGGTCTTCATCTTTTCCTAATGCCTGCGCTAAACCCGCCGGATCAAACTGAGCTAACGCTTGAATCAATTCATCGGTGCTGGCGCCAGGTGCATCGCCCCATCCCATCACGGGATTAAAATTGTAATCCGCCCCAGAGCCTTGCCAGCCAGGGCGACATGGTCGCTCCATCCAATTGCGGCACCCTGTGAATAGCTGCCAGCGCCAATGCAGTCCGGAAGGTTTTGGCCAGCTATACAGATATAATTTTTGATAGCCCGCAGCATGCAAAGTACGCACCATCGCCATTAATCGTGCGTGTGGCATCCTTTCGGGTGGATGCAGTCGGAATAAAATCGCCTCGCCATCCGCGTGTTGAATGTCGTCTGTGGATAAGTTCAGATCCAGCTCCCGCTTTTCATCACCAAACCGTGCAGCAACCCAACCGGTCAACAAATTGACAGACATCAGCACCCCATAACCGCGATGGCGGTGAAAAATGACGGTACCGGGAGCGATCGTTTTCATCTTGTTGTTCCTGCGCCAACCATGCTATTGCTGACGACTAGTGTTTATACGTAGCTTTGTAGTGTAGCAGTTTTCAGCAAAGCCATAGCCGCGCTACAATGCCCCTATTCCAACACCAACTTATAACCAGATCATGACACTGCGCATCCTCGCCACTGGCGGCACTTTCGACAAACACTACAATGAAATCGCCGGTAAACTTGATTTCTCTGAAAGCCATTTACCTGAGGTGATTCAACGTGCGCGCTTGACAGTACCTGTTGAGCTGGAAATTTGTATGTTAATGGATTCTTTGGATATGGATGACAGCCATCGACAAACTATTTTGCAGGCTTGTGCACAGTCCGCGGAGAGTGCGATTGTTATCATTCATGGCACCGACACCATGCGAGAAACCGCAGAAGTTTTAGGTGCAGCAAACCTTGGTAAAACGATCGTCTTCACGGGTGCGATGATTCCTTACGATATTGCCAACTCGGATGCCTTTTTCAATTTGGGATTTGCTTGCGCGGCGGCACAATTATTACCCGCCGGAGTTCACGTTGCAATGAATGGAAAAATTTTTCCATGGAATGACGTTCAAAAAAATCGTAGCGCCGGTGTCTTTGTCAACAAATGAGGCCGGATATCATGAAACTGTTCCTTGCCACTTTACTGCTCTGTTGTTCAGCGTTGGCGTCGGCGGCAGAGGTACGTTTTGATTCGCTCTATTTTTTTCAGTCTGAACAAACGATGCAGGCGAAAGGTGTCACGATCGACAGTTTGGGACGCTATTCTCGTAAGCTTCAATCGGCCATTTATCGGTCATTGAAAGGCGTCAAAATGCCACCAAGTTCGGGTTACGTTGTCATCGCCATCCGTGCCGATGGTGCCGTCACATCATGGTTAGATATGAAGCCATCTGTGCACCAATTTTATGATAATCAGATTTACGATGTCATACAAAAATTGCCCGTCATAGATATCCAAAGTGGCGTTTTTGTCTTCGCCATCAAGATGTCGATAGAGACGCCGGTTTTCACCAAAAAACCTGTTCCTGAGCCCGCTGATTGGCTTGATGCCAAAAAGAAAATCAACAATCCAAGTGATATCGAGCAATTAGTATTGTCGATTTGGCCGGAATAAAATTTGGCCGGAAAAATAGTAAACAACGAAAGACAAAATGGCGGGTTGTACCGGTGCTACAAAAGCTGAATCTCGTAGGACGGTTGCAACCCGCTATTGATTTTAGCGTTAAAAAACTACACCAAGCCGTCCTCTTTAAACATCGTCTTCAACCCGCGCAAAGCTTGCCGGATACGTGCTTCGTTTTCGATTAATGCAAAGCGCACGTACTCATCGCCATACTCGCCAAAGCCAATTCCTGGTGATATACACAACTTGGCTTTTTGTAAAACTTGCTTGGCAAATTCCAATGAACCAAGATGACGATATTGTTCAGGAATATGCGCCCAGATATACATCGATGCTTTTGGCTTTTCGACCATCCACCCTAGTTCGTGCAATCCTTTAACAAGTACATCACGTCGTGCCTGATACGTATCGCGGATTTGATGAACACAGCTCTGATCACCTTCTAATGCAGCAATAGCGGCGACTTGCACTGGCGTAAAACTACCATAATCGTGATAACTTTTTATGCGTGCCAACGCAGCGACCAACTCCTTGTTGCCCACCATAAAACCAATCCGCCAGCCTGCCATGTTATAGCTCTTTGACATCGTAAAAAATTCGACCGCGACATCGCGCGCACCAGGCACTTGCATGATCGAAGGTGCTTTCCAGCCGTCATATACAATATCGGCATAAGCGAGATCATGCACGACCAAAATCTTGTGTTCTTTGGCGAGTTTTACGACGCGTTCAAAGAATTCTAATTCCACACATTGCGCCGTCGGATTCGATGGAAAACCAAAAATCATCATCTTTGGTTTTGGGTATGTTTCTCGAATTGCACGTTCTAATTCCGCAAAAAAATCCACACCAGGACTCATACGTATAGAACGGATATCGGCGCCAGCGATCACTGCGCCATAGATGTGAATAGGATAGCTGGGATTGGGCACCAGAACGGTATCGCCTTTGTCCAGAGTCGCTAACATCAGATGTGCCAAACCTTCTTTTGAACCGATGGTGACGATGGCCTCGCTGTCAGGATTGATCTCGACATCATAGCGATCTTTATACCAACGTGAGATCGCCCGCCGCAAACGTGGTATGCCTTTGGAGGCAGAATAGCCATGCGTGTCGGGCCGTTGCGCGACTTCGACTAATTTATCCACAATGTGTTTTGGCGTCGCCCCATCAGGGTTGCCCATGGACATGTCGATAATGTCTTCGCCACGACGGCGTGCTGCCATTTTTAATTCGGCTGTAATGTTGAAAACGTAAGGAGGAAGACGATTGATACGAGCGAAGGAAAAGTCAGGTGTGGACGCAGGGCTGCCCTCACCTACTAAACCCCGACCCGGCGGAGTTAATGTATTGGTCATGATTAAATTGTCGAGTTATAACTGTTGTAACAGTTGAAACGTAACGCCCGGAACCGTCCGAGCGACGCATCCTTATACAAACGCATAAGGATGACTTGATTCTAAGCCCTAAATTTCAATTGCGGCAAGTAATTTATTAAGGCGAATTCTAGGATGAAGTGCAATTTATGAACGGTACCGGTTAATGAGGGCAAGATGCGATAGCATTTGTGCCTTTTTGACCGGCCAGTCGAAATTGCATAATGAACTACACACATCTCACCC